>CAYNVA010000424.1:0-8794 GCA_964400575.1 uncultured Thermodesulfobacteriota bacterium
GCCCTCACCGATGCCATCGACGTGCCCAAAGGCAGGCCGCAGAAGGAAATGGCAGGCAATATTCCTGTCACCTATGTGCCTGCGCGCAATACGATCTTTCTGTCATATGCCCTTGCCTGGGCCGAGGTGCTCGGCGCCGCCGACATCTTCATCGGCGTCAATGCCCTTGACTATTCGGGCTATCCCGACTGCAGGCCCGAGTATATTGCCTCGTTTGAAGCCATGGCAAACCTTGCCACCAGGGCCGGCGTGGAAGGAACCGTAAAAATCAAAATTCATGCGCCGCTCCAGCACATGACCAAGGCCGACATCATCCGCACAGGCGCAGCCCTGGGAGTAGATTACAGCATGACCCACAGCTGCTACGACCCCCTGCCAGGCGGCAGCCCCTGCGGCCAGTGCGACAGCTGCATCCTGCGCAAAAAAGGGTTTGACGAGGCGGGCGTCAAGGACGGCATGTAGAAATAATGCCCCTGCAGAAATCCACCGCAGCGGCTTAGCCAAACCTGCAAATTCTATTAAACCACAGGTGCCGCACCAGCCCGCTATTTAAGCACACCGAAACTGCCGGTCCACTCCGGCAGGCCGGGAGCTTTTCCGTCATTAAGCATATCTCGCCATTTCTCGTCGGTAAGGCGGTCTGACATGGGCTGTTTGAATTCGTAGTAGGAATAGACCGGCCCGGCGCCGATCAGAATGTGGCCTTCGGGCAGTTTGTAGGCAACCAGCATGAGCCTCAGGTATCCCGTTGCCTCTTCCAGCACGGATCCGGTGTTCTGATCGGTATGCACATCTGCGATCATGGTTGTCTTCTGGGTTGAAGCGCCGGCGCCGGCGACAATGGCGGCGAGGCTGTTGGCGAAATTCTTGATAAAGTCGTAATCCTGCTGCGTGAGTTTTCGGTTTTCCAGTTCGCGCACGGAAATGTCCAGCAGGCGGGTGAGCAGGCGGTCAAGCGCATCAAGCCTGCCCCTGCTTTGAGTATCAAGCACCTTCTGGTCTTCAAGTCCCTTGATGGTCATGCGCGTCAGCGCGACCAGGCGCGCGTAAAACTCAGGAGCCGGCTCCACATACCCCACCACCGGGAATTCCGGCTTGGGCGGCGGTGCTGATTCCGAGGTAAGGGACATGGTATAGCTCTGCTTTGCGTAAAGAATAGTGTCGTGCCGCAGGCTGGACCAGCTTCCCAGCGCTGCGCTCAGCTGCTTGTCTTTCCAGGCGTCGGTCGTGGTGAAGGTGGGCCAGCCAGCGCCGGGCTGCTCGCCTATGAGCGCCTTGAGCCCGTAGAGCCAGCTCCAATAAAGATTCTGGTTCCACTGCTTTGCGCTCACCGCGTCAAACTGTTTCTTCAGGTCGTTGTACGTTTGGTCATAGCGTTCATAGGCTGAGTCGCCGATTTTAGAAAGCACTGCCAGGCTGCGGCTGCTGCCGAGCACTGCCATCACATCAAGCCCGCGGGGGAAAACGCGCACGCACCCCACGTCCGGGATGCAGGCTGTGGTGAAGCAGGGCGATCCCCTCAGAAAACCGGCAGTCGGCGATACAAGCTTTCCGAGTATAAAGCTGTCGGGCACATAGCGCTGGCCCATGAAGCGGAAGCCCTGGGTTTTGTCCAGGGTGCGGATAAGCTGTTCCGGGGTCATTGCGCGGTTTTTTTCAAAGTCGAGGTTCACGCCGGACTGCCCGGTGCCGGAATAGATTGCGGGCTTGCGCATGGTGGCAAGACACGCCTGAAATTTTTTGAGCTGCGCATCGTCTGCCAGCTGGCCGGGCCTGTACTGCGACCCCAGCACCTCGCGCAGGGCGTCCTGGTAATCATAGAGCGTGAGGTCATCGGCAAAACCCACGTAATAGGCAGTGACCGAATAAAGGCGGTCCCATTTGGCAACCAGGGGCTGGTTGTCCACGGTAAGATGGGATGCCAGCCCGGAGATTGCCGCGGCCAGGATGGTCTGGATTTTTGCCTCCTGCGGTGAGACCAGCGCGTGCTTGCTGAACGGGCCGTAGTCGGCATCGCCCTTGATGAGCATGGTCATGCGGCCGCACCACATCATGGCCTTGAAATATCTTTTGAGGTTCTCGCTCTGGGTGTAGTGCCCGCGCGGCACATACTGCGAATAGTCTTCCATGTATGTGAAGATGGCGTTCTGCTCGGCCTCACGGGCATTGGGGAAACCGACATGCTCCTCTATTTTGCTGAGCTCCCACTCCACGTATTTTTTTGCTTCAGAGGGAATATCGGCAGCAGGGTCGAGCAGCTTCAGCGCCACGGTGAAAAAGGCGGTTCCGCGCAGGCAGGCTTCCTGTGCATCGCCTGAACCCTGTTTGTAGCGGCGGTAAAACTCATCGCGCAAGGCCCTGCTCATCTTGACGATGTCCGGGTAAAACTCCTTTTCCTCAATGCGCTTGAGCGTCTCGTCAAACTGGATGTGGTAGAGGTGCAGGAGCGAATCGCTGGTGATGAACACGGGCGTGCCGCTCTTCTTTATCGCTTCATAGGCCTTTACCACGTCATCATTGCTGGTCCAGGGTATGGTGGCAAAGCCATTTTTCATGAGCAGGCCGGATGCGGCCGGATTGGAAAGCCAGGAGCGGGCCTTGTCGAAATTCTGTATCTGCCCGGATTTAAGCGGCAGGGAGTATGAAGGCACTGCAGGCTTAAGCTGATAGGTGACCGGCTCGTAGTAGCGGCCGAATTTGTCCGTGAGGCTCTGGCCATTGGTCTTTGGCGGCAGGGTTATCTCCTGTTCGCCGGCCGCGCCGCTGCACGGGAGCACCAGGCATGCAAGCATGCTAGCGCAAAGAATTGATGCTGGCAGTGTTTTGATCTTCATCGCAATCTCCTTTGCTTTAAGGAAAATCCTGGTTACGGATTGAACATCCCCCGGTTTGACGGACAGGACAACCAGGTCCGAAGGGTGGGTGTAACCCGCCGTTTTGAATTTTATTTTATAAACAAATTTGCCTGTGCACCAGGTCTTTAACCGGTTGGACACTGAAAATCAAAAAAAGTTCCCCTACTCCTGATAAAAAACTTTCACCTGACGCAGCCGGCAATTATGTATGCAGGTAAAAGAAGCGAAAAGACCGTTCAAAAGAAGAATAACTGTCTGCTAAAAGTTATTGATTTATTCATGGACGTCCCGGAATTGCTTGGTCTTCTCTTTGAGGCAGCCATTCTCTGTATTTTATGCGCTAGGAGGTAGCGGGAGTCAATAAAATTTGAACGACTGCCGGGATGGACACGTAAAGGGATAGTCTGCAGGGTGGTGCAGCGTAGCGGAACCCACCGATTTTTTTTCAATCATTGATGGTGGTTTCACCCATCCTGCCTGCTTACTAAAGGTCGTTGTCCCCTTTTCTTAAAAAAACTGCATTATCTGCCAATAACATTTAAGCTAGAGCATTTTTCTTTTTGTTGTAACCATGCGCCCTCATGGTTAGCTTTTGATTCGTTTGCCTGTGCTCTATTCTCGCAAGAGAAACCGGCAGTATTTTAATGCCAATCGCTCGAACCGCACAGGCTGCGCTCACCAAAAGCTAACCTATGCGCATATGGCTATACTATTTTGAAAAATGCTCTAATTAGAGCCGTTGAACAAGCTTAATAATAGGTTGCGTAATTCAACTCATTCAACAACGTTCCCTAGCTGGCACGGATAAAACTAATACCATAATTCCTTAAAGCCAGGCCTTACTCCTGCACCTGCCAGACATGCACGACAGGCTGATCGCCCCCATCAAGGTCTGCAAACTGTTCGGTGACATACAGCAGGTTGCTTCCCCGGTCATAGGCAACCGCCCCTATCCTGTAGCGCCGCTGCCCGCCGGTGCCCATGCCGCCTTCAGCCCCCGCAGGCGTATTCAGAAAAAGCCGGTTTTCGATTGACATGCATGCATACGGCTGCGGCTCCGAGGGCTCTATTTCTCCTGCTGCAACGCGCGCAAGATCGGCGGGATCATAAAAAAGCATCTGCCCTTCCCAGCGCTCAGTCCACCAGCCGCGCTCACCAACGCAATCAGAATCGCACCCCCTCTCGGTGCAGCGGCAATAATAGTAATTCGTGAGCTTGCACGGGGTGCCGTCAGCATTAAAGCAGCCAGGGCCGCCGATATCTTCCGGCTCCACGCACGGCATCTGATCGCAGGGGCAGCGCTGCCAGCCGTACCAGCACCGCTGTCCAACCGCCTTAGCGCCCACAAACACAATACCTGCCCTGCCTCCTGCTTCCAGCCATGCGCCGCCTGCCCATTCATCTGCATGCTGGTAGCCGCTCAATCGCCTTGAATTATCGCCGAAGCTTGCATAGTGCAGCAGCGTTACGGAACTAAGTATTGAATTCTTTGCAGGCGGATTCCCTTCAAGCCACGGTCCCACGGCAACAATCACCGGCCCCTGGCTGCCCTGCCCGCCATCACGGAAGCGGCCGGCTGCAAGCCTTCGGCCGCCGACATGTGCGTCGGCCCAAGCAGAGGGAATTTCAAAAAGGTAATCATTGATGCTGTACAGCGATGCATTATCAACCCACCACGGACCCTGGTTTACTCCGGCGGCAAGTGATCCGCCCACACCAAGCAGCCGCCCGGCAAGCGGCGGCACGCATGAGGGATCGCTTAGGCCGGTGCAGTCTGCAGGCGCATACTCATTTTCTATGTGCTGACCCCAGTTCATATACAGGGTGTCCTGCGCCAGCGGAGGCGCGGCCGCAAGAAACTGCAGGCCCTGCTTGGGAAGTTCAAAGAAAATTGTCGGCCCGTAGAGCCCGTCGCCTCGAAGGTCGACAAAATCCTGAAGCAGCCCGGCCACGGGCAGCTCGGACATGGTCCTGGACCTTGAAGGCTCAGGAATCGAGGTCTCTGCAACATAGCAGGCCCGGATTCTTGCCCACAGATCCTCGGAATCATTGCCTGCAATAAAAAGCGACCCGGACAGGCTGTCTGAGCTGGAGGGGTCGCCATCAGGATAATAAGTCATGGCCTTGCCGCCCCAGCCATAATTCTGCGGCGACACGCCGGTTGCTAGCGGCAGCCTGAATGCTCCCAGATACACAAGGTTGTCAGGACCGATAAGCCCTGCGGGCACGTCAACGTCGCCCGGGCAGAGATTTGCCTGAACCTCGTTATCACTCCCGCCGGGGCGGCACACGTTCCCATTACACCCGGTGCCGGCAAGGCACACTACAGCAATGATTGCTATGATAGAGAAAAAATTTTTCATAATCGCGTCCCCCGTATGAGTTTTGCACGTATCTGGGTATCTGTCTGGGTATCTGGGGTCAAATCTTTATCTTGACAAATGGCTTTTTCAATAACCTCGAAATGTCAAGATAAAGATTTGACCCCAATTTACCCCTGTTAGAGAGTGCCATCTTCAACGGCAGCAAGAGAAAAATTATCCCAGCGAGAATAACGAAAAAAGGAATGCTGTAAAGATCCCAGAACGGGAGTTCTGAAAAAATATACGCTTCGGCCTTATTTTCCGGATTATAATAAACAGGAACCATCGTTCCCTGCGGGACCTGTTTAAATAACCCCATCATAGCCTCATCCGGGAGATTCTTCCATGGATCTGTATTGAAAATTTTTGTATCACGGATCTCTTTGATCCCGGGAGTGGTAGTGCTGAAGTAATGACCATCAATCATGTAATCCGTCCTGACCTTTAACAGATAAGAATATCTATACGATTTCCGCTGCGATGAACCCGCCTCAACGTCCCACATGATCGCGCTTTCCACAACGTATCCCAGTACTGTGGGCCAGGAAGCCACGGTCTTGACCTTCTCAGACGTGGAATATGCCACATATATTCCGATGCCCACGATCGCAAATCCGATCAGGGCGAAGATCTTCCATGCTGCATCCATAACAATTTCCTTTCTGGTTTGAGCAGGCCGTTATTCCGTTCGATCAAAAAGAAAGCGGCTCACATACCACTTGTTTTTCCCGTCATGCGTGCTGGAAAGAAAAATCCGGGCAGCAAAGAGATGATTTTTTTTCGTCCAGAACTGAATCGGCTCTTCCGGCGAATAAAGATTACCCTTTGTGTCCTCACGGCCGGGGTTCCTTATGCAGAAGTAGCGCATGGTGTCAAAATTCAGCGGAGCCATGCGATCAGTATACGTTTCATCATAAAAAGCCTGCTCTGTCTCAGCGATGGGTATATTCGGGATGCAGTACCGCATTAATTTGCTTCTCAGAGCCTGTTTGAAGAGATCTGGCGCGACGCCCTCCATCATCGCCTGGTTAGTCAAAGCAGGATTGATCAGGACCATGAGGGATTCAAAATCGCACTGCTGCATGGCGGTGAAGATCTCCTTCATCAACCCGGTATATGTATCTCGCACTGCCGGCATGAAATCAGCATCATTATATTCCATCCAAAGGGGGCGCGTGCTGTTCTCCGGCAGAGCAATGTCAATGGTCAATGCCGTCAGATCCTTGTTCCAGGTCTCCAGGTCGGCAGCCCGAATCGTCTTTTTTGCCAGTACTGTTGTTTTGGCCGGATTTCCCGCGATCTTCCTCACTTCCACGTCGCAATAGGCCGCATCCTTATTTCCAAGCCGCGTCCTGATCTCGACCGTTCGTGGTTTCGCAGCCAGAAATGATGTCACATTGAACTGGTAGCACCAAACCCCGAAAACGCTGCCCGTCTTATAGATCATCAAATCATCCACAAGAATGTCCACATCCGTAGCCACGGGGTGCAGGTAGACGATGTAGGATGTCTGTTCTCGATTCACTGCATCTTGAGCCTGTCCTGCTGCCTCAACCGGCACATGTGAGACCATTTCACAAAGGATTAACACCATTGCCCGAATCACTCCCGATAAAAGATTATTGAAAACCCCTGAGACTCTGCTCCGCAGCATAACACCTCTTTCATAGGCTTATCTATTTGTACTGTAAGCACGTCCCCTTTTTATCCTAGTACCCGGAGTCGCTCATGAGCCGCCCCCCTCCGAAAGGCGGATAAAAAAGTTCACGATGCTCCCGATAGCAAGAAAGGCCCCCAGCAAGATGCCCAGTATGCAGCCTATGGTCTGGGAAAGATAGGACCGCATGAATATGATCCGGTGCTTCTCGTCACCGGGCTTCGGGGCTCCCAGCCCCTTGCTGTGCAGAACATAGGTGCCGGGATAGGGGATGGTGAAGATCCTGTCCGCTATTCGTACTTTCGAAAAACCGGAAGAACCCTGCCGGAACAGGGCCATACGCCCTTTCAGTGACGAGCCGTCGGAGCCGGTCAACTCAAAGCTGAGGCCCCCGAAGCGGGTGGTGAGCAGCGGTCCCTCCAGCCACAGGATCACCTGCCCCGGCTCCCTAAACTCGACGCTTTGCTCGGCCTCCAGAGGGAGGCTGCACAGGCGGTTCTTATCCCCAAGCTTCACAACGGTCATGATAAAGAACCAGAGCAGAAACACCCCGAGGCCGAATACCGGCCATGACAGCCAGAGGCCGTTTTTGTAGAAAAATGTCAGTAGAGCCACAGGCACACTCCCCTTTCAAAAATTTTTTGCGGCATGCCGCTTCTGTCAGTCCAGCGTATCGTTGAAATAAGCGCGGTGGGCATCGCAGCGACACTTTTTATCCCATGGCCGCGTGCACTTCCTGATAAGTTCGATCAGCCTGTCCCCTTCCTGCTTTGGCAGCGGGCCCGACAGGTTCATGGTCTCCACGCCGGTAAAGTCATCCCACCACTGCGCCACGGTATACACCCCGCACACCGGACAGAGGAAATAGGAGTCGGTGCACTCATCCCCCATAATGCTTCCTGACATGGCGGCGGCCAAATCTTCATTCAGCAATGGTCTATCGCACTGCTTGCACTGCACGGTCTTATTGTAAGCTCCCTAAAATGTCATCCCTGCCCAGCGTAACTATTATGGCTAATCGAAAAGGGTCCCCGATTAATTCACTGAGCAATTCAACAAAGTCAACAACGTCCCTAGTCTATTCAAAGGTTTTTGGGCACGTTTCACTTTGCCCAACCCGCTATAGTCTAATCATCGTAGGCAGCACCACGAGCAACAAATTCCATAAGGAGGATTTTCTTTAAGCTTAAATTAGGTTTGTAAATAAGCCGATAATCACCAATACGATAACGCCATAATCCTTTTTTATCATCCTGAAGTGGCTTAATAGTATCACCTTTTTTAGTGGTTGGTTCACTTAATAATTCACTAATTGCCTCTAGGATACGACCTTGCAATTTTTTGTCAATATTTCGGATATCTTTAATAAACTGATGACTCATTCCTATTAGCCAATCCGGTTCAGGTAAACTAAATCCTCCAAAACCTAAAAAATCAGGCATCCATAGATTTTGTAAAATGATGCATGCTATTATCGGAGGGTTGAAGACCACACATAAATCTTCTGTGCGTTTACTAATTTGAAAACCACAACCGGCTATATGCGTATGTATTATCTTAAGAACATTACGAGCTAGCCCTTTTGGGAGGGCTGTAAGAAATGATAATTTCCCATTTCTTCTTTCGAGGAATAGCGTTGATAATTTTTTGCCTACTTTGAGTTCAGCCCGAATCAGCTTGGTCCAAAAAAATGATTCCACCACCGTGTGAGCGGTATCGAATGATATTTGGTATATTAGTCTTTTTGTAGTTATTACAATTAATCTGCCGGGGATACCACCGTCATTTAATAAAATTAAACCCTCTTTCTCAGAAAAAAGACCCTCAACTTTATTGAGTAAAGATTTATCAATATATTTTGAGAGTTTATTGTAAATCATAAGGTCACGATATTATTATTAAATAAGGTAAGGGGTCTT
>CAYNVA010000425.1:0-2247 GCA_964400575.1 uncultured Thermodesulfobacteriota bacterium
TCTCGGATTTTCCCCCGCCACTATGCCCCAGTAGGTCTTTATATTTAAAATTATCGGTTGCTGACACCCTCCCCTTAATTCCAATACATGTGAATGAGAGGTATAATAATCGAAAAAAATAAAACACCAGCGTCATTCCGGCTTGTCCGGAATCTTTTTCACCGCAGCATAAGGATTCCGGACAAGCCGGAATGACAGGAATGCTGTTGATTACGAGAAATAGTATCTCATCCTGCACCATCAAATGTGAAGGCCTACTGGTTCGGGCATTTACCTTGACTTCAGCCGCTGTTTTCCTGTATGTGTGATTTGTCTACCGGTTCTTTTTTTTGGAGTCTACAACAATATTTGTGGGTGTTTCTAATAGAGTTTATTTACGTTTAATGTCTTGTAGAAAAGCAGCCGAATTTCCGAAGGCCAACTTCTGGATTCTGACTCCTGAATTCTGACTTCTATTTTTTATGCCCCACAGATTTTGGCCAGAAGACTTTTTTTGAAGCCTATCAGCGGTCATTGCCAGGGGGAGCATCTATGAATATAAAAGAGCTTTCGGAAAATCTGGGCCTTGAAGAAGATGAATATATCGAAATGCTCGATATTTTTCTGGCATCGGGCGGAGCAGATCTTGCCAGCATCGAAAAGGCCCTCAAAGAAGCAAGCGCTGAGCAGATCCACAGGGCCGCCCATTCGCTCAAGGGCTCATCGGGCAGCCTGTGCCTTGACAACATATTCGAGATTGCCCGGGCCATCGATGACAAATCACGGCAGGGCATTCTTGCAGGGCTTGACGAGCTTGTACCCAAGCTGCGCCGCGCCTATGATGAACTGGCTACTGCGGTGAACCGGCCTGCTTGACCGTGAGTTCGCCGGGGGGTGCCGCTGTTCCCGGATGAAACAGCGCGGGCTGCCCGGCTCGCGTTCTTTTTTCAAGAAGCCTGCGCACGACCGGATCAAGCGGCGCTGCATCCACGTTGAAATGCTGCAGCGCATCAATGAGCACATCTATCTTTTCTGAAAGATGCAGGTGCTTATCAAGAATGACGCGGTATTCGCCGCGCACCCTGCACAATCCGCTTTTCATATAGTAGGCGTATTTTTTCAGATTCGCGATGGTGATGCGGATCTCGTGCTGCACGGCAAGTTTTTCCAGCTCTTCAAGAATCGCTGATTCCTTCATACGAGCGCCTTGTGATCTAAATGGTTGCTTCCTGCCAGATGCGCTCAAAAAGAGCGCTGCCGGCGCGAAGATGGTCGGGCTTCACCTCCAGGGTGATGGTGCCGTCAAACCCGCATGCTTTCAGACACCCCAGTATCGCTGCAAAATCGATCCGGCCCTGGCCGATGGGCAGATGCAGATCATCCCGGGGGCTGTTGCCGCCGCGATTGTCATGAGCATGAACATGCCTGATCCGCTCAGGGTACCGGCCCGCAAATTCATAGGCCGTATTGCAGTCGGTCAGGAGCTGCCCGTGGCCGATATCAAGGGTCATCCCCAGTGTTGCAATTGCATCAAAAGCAGCACCCAGGTCGGCGGCCTGCTCGCTTAAGTTTTCCACGCAGAGCTGCACCCTGCGGCCGCCTGCATAGTCTGCAAGCTCACGCAGCAGAGCTATCTTTTTTTCAATGACCGGCGCGGGGACATACCGTTTGTCGATCCAGAAATGCAGCGTGAATACCTGCGCCCCAAGCTCTGCAGCGCAATCGATCAGGCGCCGTATCTGCGGCAGATAGGAGCGCCGCAGCCCGTCGGGATCAAGTGCATCGCCTTCTTCCGGGCCATGGGCCAGATACGTTATGCCATAGGTTTCTGCTACGGCCTGCAGCCGGTCAAGCTCGCCGCTATGGAAAGCATGGGCATCAAGCAGGCTTATTTCAGCAAACGGAAACCCGGCCCGCGCTATCTCTTCTGCCTCGGCGGCAGTATGCGCCCTTCCCCCGATTTTCACGCCTGTTCATCCCGTCTGTATCCAACAGCTTGTGTGTCGGGGCAGATTATGCATTAACATATCGGTCAGCGCAAGGGTTTTTTAAAACTGCAGGGGTGCGGCGCGACGTCAAGACTTGTGAATCAAGGAAGACGAGATGAAATTTTTCGAAAATAACACCATTCCTGTCATTCCGGCTTGTCCGGAATCCTGCGCGCTGTAGAGACAGGTTTCAAAACAAACCTGTCTAAATTGGATTTAAAAAACAAAAACTCATGGTGTAAGTTGTAGTAACAACAAAGTAACGAATACACAACAAAAA
>CAYNVA010000426.1:0-5155 GCA_964400575.1 uncultured Thermodesulfobacteriota bacterium
CATAGCCCGAACTCTCCGAGCAGATTCCGTGCAGCGTATTCATCGGAATTAAATCTCTCGGCTGCCTTTTCATCGGTAAGCCAGTCAATTTTTGTCCCTGTGCTGCTGTTTGAAAGAATCTGCTCAACCAGAAATGGTGTGACTGTCTCAACTTTATCACCAAGGATATTATAAATCATCCGCACTTTATTATATTCTTCTTCGGGCATCTTCTTCATGTTTTCAATCAGAAAATCCGTCACCACAATACCGGGGCCAAGGGTGCAGACCTGCACCGGCGTATCGCCTGATTCCTTAACCAGCGATTCAGTAAAATATCTAAGGGCACGCTTCGTGGTTCCGTAAACGGTAAATCCAGCGCGCATATTATCGTTGCTTCCCATGCCCTCGAGATTATAAATCTGGCCATGCCCCTGCGCCAGCATCCCCTGAAATGCGACATAGGTTCCATACATGACCCCGAGCATATTGGTATTAACAACAGCTGCAATTTCAGCCGGGTCAAGTTCCCAATAGGGCTTTGCTGTATTCATGATGCCGGCATTGTTGATCCATATATCAACCCGGCCGAATGAACGGGCAGCCTCATCCCACAAAAAGCGTACCTGCCTGAGGTCGGTGACATCGCAGGGCAGGCTGATAACCCCGTCAGCCCCGAATTCATCAACAAGCTGTTTTCTTGCTGTTTCCAGCCTGTCTCTGCCGCGGGCACTAAGAACCACCCGGCAACTCCGTTTTAGAAATTCTCTTGCCAGCCCTAAGCCAATGCCCTGGCTGCTACCGGTGATAACTATCGACTGCATAATAAATTCCCCTGGTAATTTAATTAGTCATTTACAGCGACGATCACGAAAGCCTGAATACACCAACGGATACAGCTGCAAAAATGAGCCCCCTGCCTTATACTTGTGTAAGCGTCTTCCGGTTCACATTGTAGGGCTATCGCAATTGGAGAGGGAGCCCGGGGTTCTCTTGGCTCCCTCTCCAATTTTGGACGGCCACTTCATGAGCGATAAAACCAGAAATTAATACATGATAAAATTTTATGTTTCTCCTGCGTTAAACGCACAATGCAGAATACTTTAAGCTTTAATTGAAGTCATTATTGCTGCAGTTTATTTTGAGCCGCCAGCAGCACATATTTAGCCAGCAGCTTGCCAACCCGGGGATTATCATTGGGCGGTACATACATGGCCCATGTCCCGGTATATTGATTTTGAATTGGCTTATTTACATCAGGGGCGGAAATGCTTTGATCATAACCCAGATGCCCGTACTCGCACACATCATAGGCAAGAGAAGGATCCATGTCCCCTCGCGGTTTATCAAGGGGTGCTTGGCGCAACGGCGGATACGGGCGCCCGTCACTGCAGCCACCCATTTCAAAACAGCATGGCTGTCCGCCGCAATCCGTATCGACCCAGTTGCCCCAGTACTCAGCAAATGGATGGCCTATGCCCGGATACGCTTTGTCATCACCTGTGCCCCAATACAACCAGTTTTTGGCGCCGATTTCTTTGGCAATCTGATTGGGAATTTCGACAAGATTCAAAACGGAATCCGTTATAATCTGTGGAAATGCAATGACGATATGCTTTACCCCCCTGCTTTTCAAATATTCAAGAGCATCCCAGTACAAGTACCCCCATTCTCCCGAGGGCTTTTGTTTAGTGCTCTGGTATAGCCACGCATAACCAAGATTCTCACCGCGCATCCCTCTTGTTCTCTCCAGAAGGCCGTTTTCAGCACTTATTTCTTTAATTCCCATAAAAGCACCAATAATATTTTCCGGTTTCATGTCCGGGTGCTGCTCGATCAATCGGGTTTTAATATTCTGGTTGAGGACTTCGGTGTCATCAATTTTAGGATCAAAGAATTCATTGTAATTATTGATCGCATGATTTAAAAGAATCACACCGGTCTCAGAATCCAATACAGTCTTGGGCATAACCGCTTCAATACCCTCAACATGCAGTGCAGCAAGCTCTGGATCAGAGGCTACGGGGTTGGTACTGTTATCCAAAAGGACCGAGGCATCTTTTGTCGGAAGGCCCAAAGTTGCAGTCCATCCCGCTGGTTCGGTGGGGAATGACCTTTCCATGAGATTTGTGGGGTCATTTACCCATATGAGCGGGATAGACGTTTGATGTTCCGTATTCCACTGATTGAGAACCAGCCGGGTTAACTGAACAACATCGTAGGTTTTGGAAAATCGAACCCCGCCCACGGTCAAATCAACAGCGATTATTTTCGACACCCCTTTTTCGAGAAGCCGTTCCACTGGACCATCAACATTATACCGCTCAGGATCGCAGTCTTTCCATGGCCCGTCAGCCTCATCTTCACCACAATAGGTGCACTTATCTCCAGTGCCGGAGGGCGGATTGTACA
Source organism: uncultured Thermodesulfobacteriota bacterium (assembly GCA_964400575.1). Lineage (GTDB taxonomy): Bacteria > Desulfobacterota > WTBG01 > CAIYCZ01 > CAIRTM01 > CAIWCT01. The sequence goes on from CAYNVA010000426.1 coordinate 2,392, forward strand.
TATACCGGGGGTATGGATAGTGCGCTACATCTTCACCACTCATCCAACCAGCCCAGTCAACCACAAAAGTAAAACCATTCATCCATCCCTGTTGTCTCAGTGCCCTCGTCATGTCATTCATTTGCTGAATGCTGATTTTTCCAAAAGGATCAGTACCTCCAATCCGCTGATAGGAGAATGCATATTTCAAAAGATATTTTTTTGCCATTTCATCCTGAAAAATTATTCCCCACCATCCGGCAAAATGGATAGCGCTATTAGCCGGGTGATTGGGATCGTACGAAAATTGCTGCATGGAACTATCCCAAACATATTGGGGTTGGTTCGTATCAAACCCGCCATGGACAATAAATAAAACACCCACCTTTTCGGTTTTGATGCAGGAACTCCCCACAGATAACAACAGGAAGGAAAAAAACGCGAGGGAGAAAACCCTGAACTTAGCATGTAAGCCATTATGGATGTTTGTATTGTTCATCCGTTTAAATATTTGAGTTATTGTCAAAATGCAGTTCATGGTGCCTCCATTAATTAATTTTTTTTGCCTGATTAAGAGACGGAACTAGTTGTATCCATACTCACGAGGGGGTGCTCCAATAAACTTAAAAACATGGACTCTATGTTTATGGGTACCATTTTAATATGCAAAGTCAAGTGTGCGCTTCTTGAAGCAGTGCATGCTTGTACCTGAAAAAGCTCAAATCCTATTAAACGGCGACCAGCGGGCTTTTCAATTTTGTTTTTACCCTTATTGCGTTTCGAGCCGCAGCCTGCGAATATGGGTTCATAGCAAACAGACACGACAGCTAACGCAATTTTGCTTTGTGCTCCGCGAGATCAGCATTTATCTTTCCCTTTGCTATCAAAAGCCAAATGGCAAGTAAAAGATTGGCTGCCCCTTTCAGTCCGAATGCCCAGCCCGGGCCAAGAACGTCAAAGAGATAGCCTCCAAGTTGAAGAAAAAAGAGCATGCCTATCGGCTGCATGGTGTTGAGCCCTCCCAGAATCGACCCCACAAGCGCCTTGGGAGACACATCGGTTGCCATTGTGTTGGCGCCGGCAATAGAGCCGGCAATCCCGAAGCCCACCAGCACAACGGCAAAATAGGTCAGTCCTGCAAACGGCCCCGGGCCGCTTCCAATAAGGACAAGTCCGATGCCCCCGGAAAAAAGCGTGAGAATGATTGTCGAAAGGCGGCCCCATTTATCAAGCATTATGCCGACGAAGGGAAATGCGATAAATGTGACAACACTCATGATAATCATGGAAACAGAGCCTTTTTGGGTTGCTGCCTCGGATGTGAGCTGAAATTTGTCCCCCAATTGCACTGCCCATGAAATAATAAAAGTTGCCATGACGGTAATATCGGCGCGGCTGATAAGTGAACATAGGTAGCTTGATTTGAGCGCGGGGCTTTGCATAACCAGACGCGCAACTTCCTTAAAGCCTTTTTTGTCTTCCTTTTTTGTTTCAGGCAGCCGCTCTTTAAGAAACACCAGGGTGCAGACAAGGCCGAAAAGCGCCATGCACGAGGCAATGAAAAAAAGACCCTGCACCCCGCTCTTTCGTCCGATTGGCGCAATGGCGGCAAAGATAATAATACTTGCCAGTCCCATCATGATGCCGTTGAGCGCCATGCCTTTGCCGCGATCCTTATCATAGGTGTAATCAGCTACCATGGTTATAAACTGGGGATATACCAAGATCAGGCCGATGCCGAGCAACAGGCGAAGCACGTATGCAGTGAAAAGCCCGGGGCCAAAAGCCAAAAACTCCTGGGATCGGGAAGGCGCGAAACTCAGGAAAGCACAGACTTTTGAGGAAAAGCCCGCGGGTATGTTCAGAAAAGCTGCAATATCATTTGATAAGCCGAACAGGTAGTAGAATAAGATGGCAGCAGCAAAGCCCGCTATGGCAAGTATTTTTCTGCCTGTCTTGTCGGACATATATCCTATAATTCCGACAAATATAAGCGTTGCGATCTGGCTCATGTTCTGTAAAAAGCCGTTGGTTAACCCGAAAAAATCCGGGGGAATTTTGATCACGTCCTTAAGAAATGCCGGCTGGATTATTGCAGGCATAACCATGAGCATGCCGATAACGAGTGTGTTGACATACAGAAAAAAGAAATTGGTTTTGGCTAGATCGGGGGGCACTTCGATTCCGGCAAATTTGTTCGTTTTTTTGTTTTCTTCCATTGTCTCTCCTTCCATATAGTCGCGCTTATTGATTGCTTTGTGTCTGAGTTCATCTCGGCACAATATCGGCTTTTGTAATGACTATTTTTAATAATGTTACGCCTGCGATGGCTGCCATCGTGAATAAGAAGAATGCCCGTTCCAAGGTTCCTGATTGAAGTAGTGTGTATCGATTCGTCAATCCCCTGTGCTAACGTTTTGCGTTTTGCCACATGGCATTGAACATGCCCTTCATTGTCTGGGCAATTGCCGACGAGATAATGGATAGGCCATAGAGCTTTGGATCTTGAGCGAAAAAAACAACCGTGTCGTCGTGAATCATGACCGAGTAGTCCATGACAATATGATCGGGCAGAGCCCTGGTTTCGCGAATTTCTCCCGCGTCAGAGGACTGATATTTGCGCATAATCTCTGTATCTGGCGCAAGCATTTTTACGAGCACGCCCGAAGCCATTCTCGTTGGTATATAATAATCATCTTCGTAAGCCTGTTCATAGGCCTGCAAAAGAAGCTCTACGCTACCCAGATAGCAGATAACCTTTCCCCTGTTGTTCAGAGACCGTTCA
>CAYNVA010000427.1:0-8407 GCA_964400575.1 uncultured Thermodesulfobacteriota bacterium
CCGCGCAAGCAACAGCCCGCCGACGATAAAGAACAGCACAAGGGATGCTATGCCCAGCCGGGGGCTGCCGGTTGCGTAGGATGTGATGCCTACAAGAGCCGGGCCCAGCACGGTCGAGCTTTTCCCGACCATATTGTAAAAACCAAAAAACTGCGCGCAGCGCTCCTGCGGAACAAGGCCTGCAAACAATGAGCGGCTCAGCGACTGCACGCCGCCCTGCACCAGCCCCACCATAACGGCAAGCATATAAAATTCTCTTTTATTCTGCATGAGCGTGCCCCAGAGCACGATCAGTGCGTAGAGCGCTATGCCGAGCATAATGCTGCGTCGCGCGCCCCAGCGCTGGCCGAGATACCCGAACAGAATTGCGCAGGGGAAACCGACAAACTGCGTAATGAGAAGGGCCAGAATGAGATCACGGGATGCAAAGCCCAGCGACAGCCCGTAATCGACCGCCATACGGATGACGCTGTTGACCCCTTCGATATAGAACCAGTAGGCAAGCAGGAACAGCCAGACTGATTTCATCTTTCGCACCTGCCCCACTGTTTGCCACAGCTGCTCAAGCCCGGCACGGCATGCCGCAGCAGGACTTGAGCCTGCTGCCCTGCCTTCCGGTACATACATGAGCAGGGGCACTGTGAAAACAGCCCACCACAGCGCTGTCACCAGAAAAGACGATCTGACCACCCCATCGGCCTGCATGCCAAGCAGCCCGGGGTACAGTGTTGCCAGAATGCACAGCGCAAACACGATGCCGCCGCCCAGATACCCCAGCGAAAATCCCAGCGCAGACACACCGTGCACGCGGTCTTTACCGGCCACCTCCGGCAGCAGGGCATCGTAGAAAATATTGGCGGCATAAAATGCCGCGCACCCTGCTGCGTAGAGCGCTGCGGCCCATGGCCACATGCCTTTGCCTGTCGCGCACAGCAGGGCAGTTGCTGCGCAGCCGGCCAAAGTAAAAAAACCGAGCATGCGTTTTCTCAGGCCGCCTCCGTCGGCTATGGCGCCAAGCAGGGGCGCCAGCAGGGCCACGGCAAGACCTGCTGCGGAGTTTGCAAAACCGAGCCGGGCTGTGGAAACGGTCACGTCGACGCCCGCGCTCCAGAACGACTTGAAGAATACCGGGAAAAAGCCTGCCATGACAACCGTGGCAAACGCGCTGTTGCCCGCATCATAGAGGGCCCAGGCCCAGACTGCTTTTCTGTTTTCTGACATGACGATAGACAATCGTTTTATGGTTCCACAACAATATCTGCGGGTATTCCAATAGACCTTTTTTATGTTTAAGGTCTTTTAGAAAAGAAGCCAGAATTCAGAATCCAGAAGTCAGAATCGAGGACACATAGGCTTCAAGGAGTTTTATCGGGCGTTCGCCGAACGCCCCTACGTACTTGAATTTTGAATCTTTTCACTCCGAACTCACGACTCCGAATTTCTTTCAGTATCTTCCGACTTCTGGATTCCGACTACTGAATTCTGACCTCTATCTTGTATGCCCTTCAGATTTTGACCAGGAGGCTGTTTCATACAGGTGGCTCTGCAGGTGAAAAAATCCGCGCCAGGGATATACGCTGTGCGGCAGCAATACCTCGTGATGCACAAAAAATATGGTTGATCGAGACCAGCAGCAGGTTTACCCGCTCAAGGTGCAGGAGTCTGTCGCCGGAGAGATTGCCAGGCGATCCGTCCTTAAAATTTTCAGGACAGCAGTCCACCCGCTGCAGTCCGTTTTCTTCAACCAGCAGCGGCATGCCGTGAGTTCGGCAGATGACGGGCCGGTATGCATAGAGCAGGCATGTTTCATTGTTCAGAAGCGGGCAGACGCCGTCGGTCGCCTCGGGCTCAGGCAGTGAAGCTGCGCAGGCTTGTGCCTGCAGATGATAGAATTCAACCGGCAGCAGTTCAAGCACCTGCCTGCAGCATGCCGCGCAGCCCGGGGCGCAGGCGATATGGCTGCCATGCAGCCGCCGGAGCCGCGCGCAAAAGTCATCAATGCGCGAAAGAAGCGACTCGTACTGTGAAAAAGGTTCATCATCCATATGCAAACCACATAGTTCATTTTGCAGGCATCTTCAACAATATATTTTACCCAATTGGACTGTTTCCAGAGCAGGGTTGGCTCATGCGTCCCGGCACGTCTTTGACACGCTTTTTTTCGGCACAATAAAAAAACCGCCATTCCACTACCTGTCGGGAATGACGGCTCTCTCTAGCCTGCCGAAAAAAGTTTATCATGCGCCCTGCATGAGCTCTTCAGCGCGCAGCACTTCAAAATACTGTCGGGCGCCCGCAAGGGCCTCGGCAATTTCAGCCCGCAGGGTATCGCTGCTCACCAGTTTGATCCTTTCCCGATAGCCCTTCAGCTTTTTCAGGAATTTTTCAAGAGCTTTAATTTCAACGGCAGTCAGGCCGTTGAAATTAAGCACGAGCGTTCCTTCATGCTCCCTGAGATAATCGGCGATTCTTTTTTTAAGCTGTTTTGCATTGATGCGGTCAAATGCTCCCGAGAGTTCAAGAATAAGGGGGTGTTGCGGGTCGAGGCACGGCTTTAGCCGGATTTTTAAAAGCCCCTTGCCGCGTATGTCGGCATGGGCAAGCAGCCATGCCGATACCCTGCTCCGGTAATGGACATAGCCGTTGTTGGGATAGACGGCATAGGTGCGCTTGAGATTGGCCACGAACTCGCAGGCAGTGGAGAAGGCAGCGACGAGCCTGCGGCGCTGCGGCTCGATCCAGTTCAGCTCACGTGAGTGCTTTTCAAGCAGCCGCGCTTTTTCGTTTTTTTCATAGACAGTCATGGGCTCATAGGTCCAGCCCTGCTCAAGGCGCTGAACCTCCTTGCTGATGGTATAGTGCAGGAAACGCCCCAGGAGCGGGGCAATGAGGCGCGCCTTTAAGCCGAATTCAGCGTACAGGTCCTTAAGCGTCCGGTCGAGCCCGGCGCTCAGCGCGGCATTGCCGCCATACCATTTTTTCGTGGCCCACAGAACCGGTCCGTACGTGTAGCGAAGGCCGTTGAATTCCCCGCGGATGCGGTCGCGCACGCGCTTGTCGGGATGATTTTTGTAGCGCTTCCAGCCTGTAAGCATGGTGCGTATCATGCGGGCGATGCTGGGGCCGTTGACGGCAAAATCACTGGTGAAGGCGCGGCGCAGGTATTCGGTTTCCGTGCCGGCTGGTATATGCCGGTGCCGGTAGTTCAGGCGGTACTGGCCGTGGGAGTCTGCCGCTGGGCATTCCTCTTCGGACAGCAGGGAGCCGTCTTCCAGGTGCTGCTGATACAGGGGGGTGCCGGGCAGGGGCGTGTAGAGCATGAACTGATGAAAATCGGTATCATGGCTCACGGCATAGTCGATGATGGCGCCGATAGTGTCGGGCGTGTGGTTTTCAAGGCCGATGATGGTTGAGCCGAGCACGCAGATGCCGTGGGACTGCAGCTCGCGCACCAAATGAAAGGTGTCGATGCCGTCGAGCTTTTCATACTGGCTTTTTTCGCCCTCAAGGCCCATCCATATCCAGGCGACGCCCAGGCGCAGCAGCTGGTCGATCCCGTATGACCGGATGACGCGGGCCGAGCTGAATACATAGAAAGACCAGCTTTTATTGTGCTGCTCCATGAGCTCAAGAAGGCGCAGGGCGCGCTTCTTGTGCAGCAGGAAATTTTCATCAAGCACGAAGAAGGAGCTGACCTTCAGCTTTTCCTCAAGCTCGCAGATGACCTTGAACAGTTCATCGCCGCCCTCGAAAAAGTTCACGAAATTGCCCTTGCCGCCGTACAGTGCCGAGGTGGAGCAGAAGTTGCAGCCCATGGGGCAGCCCACCGACGGTATCAGTGTTGCGGCTGTGTCGCCCTGTCTCTGGGGCAGCGTGATCCCGAGGCTGCGGGTGCCGAAGCCCGATACCGCAAGGGGGTGTTTAATGGGCGCTTTTTCATCCTGTCCCAGATACCGCCGGAACCAGCGCACGCCGTCGCCCTTGACGATGTGGTCAAGATCGACAGTTTTCTCCAGGTCGGGCACATTGGAAATATGGCCTCCTACGACGATGACGGCGCTGGGGCGCACGGCACGGATGATGTCGCACATCTTGCGCACCTTACCGATATTGTGCATGATGGAGCTGATGCCGATCACGTCGTATTCATGTTCCCGAACTTCCGCCACAAAGCGCTCCAGCGTTGGAAAATCAAGCAGGGTGCAGGGCGCGTCGATGTTGGACTCTATCATCATGAGGCCGAAGGAGCGGTGAAACATGCGCAGGGAAAAAGGACCCTGTTCGCGGGTCACCTGATTGTGATACAGCTCCATGGGGTTCATGGAGCGGCTGCCGTATTCATCATCCTGGGCATAGGGCCCGAAAACGCTTGTCAGAAGAATGCGGGCCTGGGAGCCGCGGGGATGCACGGGGTATGACTGACTCATGTGGTTCCTTTCAGGATATAGCTGTTTGCTCACTGGTGGAGAGTAACCCCTACTGGGTTCTCTGGCAGGTCATCATCGTGATTGCCGGGGGTATGGTGTGCGTGCGGGCAGGGATCGCAATCGTAATGGCCTTCTCATATTTAATACAGTATATCATATAAAGAACAACTATGCAGGTGAAAAAGATTATGAAAAAAATTATGAAATTCCAGCATGTTTGCATGCGGGAATGCCGCCGTGGTAAAAGCCTTGACAATGCAGGTGAGTCCGGTATAGTTTCGAAGAAATAAAAAATGCAGCACCATATGTTCAAAATTCAGCAGGGGGAGAACTTCCATGTCAGTCAATAAAGTTATTCTTGTGGGGCGGCTGGGCAAAGACCCGGAAGTGCGTTTTACTGCGGGCGGCCTCGGTATCTGCAATTTCTCGCTGGCTACCGACCGCAAATATACCAATAAGCAGGGCGAGAAGGTCGATGAGACCGAATGGCACAAGTGCGTCACCTTCGGCAAGTTGTCTGAAATCTGCGGGCAGTATCTGCATAAGGGCAGCTTGATCTATGCGGAGGGGCGCTTACAGACCCGCGAATGGCAGGATAAAGACGGCAACAAGCGCTGGAGCACCGAGATACTGGTGGAGCAGATGAGGATGCTCGGCAGCAAGGGGGACCGGCCTGCAGCTCCGAGCGCTTCCGCAGGCGATGATCCCTTTGACCGTGTTCCCGACATGCCGCCCGATGATGATATCCCCTTCTGATGTTCTGCCCTCGGGATGCCCCGCGCCGAAAGTCGGGCATCCCGGGCATTGTTCTGTGGTGCTAGTTCCTCTCCTGTCATCAGGTACAGCTAAAAGAAACCTGCTGCTTCGGCGCACTTTTGACTGTCCTACAACGCGGGCAGCAGTTCACACATTGTACACTACACGCCGCATAGAGCATATCCTGAAAAGCTTTTCGGATGCGCCTCCAGCTCAGCACTCCATCAGCCAATAAGCGCAACCCGGCGCAAATATGCATATAAACAAACCATTTCAAGGCAGGATTATTGTGTAGCACCTTGTTTTTTGCTGGTAGTTTAGGTATATATATCTAAATGTATCGATAATCGATTGCCTTAAGACAGGAGCATATATGGCTATACTGGTTGTTGGCGGAGCAGGGTATATAGGGTCGCATGCTGTCAGGGCTTTGCGGGAAGCAGGCCGGGACGTGGTTGTTTTCGATAATCTGGAACAGGGCCATCGCCAGGCCATTGCAGAGGCAGCGTTTATTCAGGGCGATATGCGTTTGAAAGCCGATGTTCAGAAGGTGTTTCAAACACACGCAATTGATGCAGTCATCCACTGCGCGGCCTGTGCTCTGGTGGGCGAGTCGATGCAGATCCCTGAGCGATATTATGAAACCAATGTTTCGGGCACGCTCAATCTTCTGACCGCCATGCATGATGCCGGGGTCAAAAATATTGTCTTTTCTTCCTCCGGCGCTGTCTATGGCGAGCCTGAGCGGATCCCGATTGATGAGGACCATCAGCAAAGCCCGATCAGTGTCTATGGCCATACAAAAGTATGCGTCGAAAAAATGCTTGCATGGTTTGATGCAATTTATGGCTTGAAGAGCGTTGTTCTGCGCTGCTTTAATGCAGCAGGGGCTGACCCGTCAGGCCAGATCGGCGAGGTGCATGCCCGTGAAACGCACCTGATTCCGCTGGCAATCGATGCGGCTATGGGCGGGCGGGACTATCTTCCCCTTTTCGGCACCGACTATCCAACCCGCGACGGCTCGTGCGTTCGAGACTATGTTCATGTATGCGATGTTGCCGATGCCCATATCAGGGCGCTTGACTGGCTGGCTGCGGGCAAGACTTCGGCGGTTTTCAATCTCGGCAGGGGCAGCGGGGTGAGCGTGCGGGAAATCGTTGAGGCGGTCGAGAAGGTTTCGGGAAAAAAAATCCAGCTGCAGGCCGAGCCGGGCAGACCCGGCGATCCGGCCATTCTGATTGCAGGCTGCAATGCGGCAAAACAGGAGCTTGGATGGAAGCCCCGGTTCAAGGATCTCAGCGCAATCATTGAAACAGCATTGCAATGGCAGACCGGACCGGCCAAGACCTGGTCGTAAAAAATTTGTAAGGGCGGGTTTAAAACCCGCCCTTACTCTTTCCCTAATATCTTTTACATCCCCAGCAGCTGCGTCTTTAAATTCTCCTGCGCGGGTTTTGCGCACAGCCAGTTTTTGGTTGGGTTAAGCCCGGGAAAACTCGTTGTGTTTCGCGCCTCACCCGGCCTGCATAAAAACCTAATACTCGCGAAAAAGCAGGGTTGCGAGGGCGAACCCAACAAATCCTAATTATCTCTTACTTTCCCAGCATCTGCGCCTTCAGGCTTTCCTGCGCAGGCTTTGCGCACAGCCATATACCGAACAGCGCCTTTTTGAAATCAATGCCCTGAATGGTTGTTTTGAGCCTGCCGTTTTTGCTTATTTTTGTGCCTTCGCCGGGCATATAGCTGAACTCGTAGATATCCTGCTTGTTAATTTTTTCCCGGAAAACTGCAATAAAGTCTTCAATGCGGCTTGCAAGGGGCGCCGTGGCCCCAGCCGTGGCGTTAATAAATCCCTCGCGCGTTGCCGTTTCCATTTTCTCACTTGTGATGAGCGATGAAATAATGTGCAGCCGTATGGCCATGGGCTCATCAGAGGCCATGGTTTTGTCGGCATCGCCCGTCTTCTGCCTGAGATAGAGCCCGCCCACATACAGGTCCATGAAATACTTGGTGCGAACCCCAGCGCCGTTAAGAACAAGCCCCTGTCCGCCGGTCTGCAGTGCCTCAGGCATGGTGATGCCCGACATCTCTTTTGCCTGGCACAGTGATGCTGCCATGATGGTGATGAAGCATAAGGCTATAAGTTGTTTCATGTCGACCCCCTTTGCTTGTGATTGAGTGTATGGATGGTTTTGAAAAATACAGCAGCCCGGCTGTCGTGGTCAACAGCTAAATTTTATGGCCGGCTGATTTTTATGCCGTAAGCATCCGTAAAAAATAAAAAGACGGTCGATTTAAGCAGAGAGATAAAAGGGGGCAGATTTATCTGCTCTCTTTCACCTGTGAACAATCATCCCTGTTTACCCCCTGCGTTCTTTCCATTCTTAAACTCGTCAGCAGTTATTATTCGGGTCGGGCAGCTCGCGCGCGCTGCCGGGCTCCCACCAGGTATAGGGCACATAGGTATTGGGGGGCGCCCCGGCATTGTAGAATGCCTCAAGATAGCGGTTGATGGTCCGGCGGTCGGCTGAACGCGGGAAGTCGTCGGGCTCCACAAACTCGATGCGCACAGGCCTGCGTGGTGAAAAGAAAATGCCGTTTGCAGGCAGCGCGCGAAAAGCTTTTTTCAACGCAGCGTCCATGTCCGGCGCCTGGCCCGAGGCCCAGCCGAAGGAGCTCCCCCACAGGCCCGTGGTGCGCACCAGCACGATGCGCGCATCGGGGCACGCCTGCAGGATGGAGCTCACTGCACGGGTATTGCGCAGATTTTCAAAGCGGCTGCGATAGATGCGGCCCGCGGGATAGAGCACCACGTTTTGCCCTTTCTGGAGCGCTTCGATAATTGCAGCAAATGCAAGCCCGACGATTTCCTTAAAGCGCTTGCCCGCATGGAGCATGTCGGGCATCGCGATCGTGCCGATGCAGCGGCACAGCCAGCCGAGCACCGGCCGGCTGATCTGTTCCTCAAAGGCAAGGGGCCGCACCTGAAATGAGGGAAACAGCAGGGTGGTGATGATGAGCGGATCGATGAGCCCGGGATGGTTGGGCAGAAACAGCACACCCCGCGCGCCTTTTCTGCGCACCTGCGCAAGCCCCTGAACCGTAATGCGGTAGCGCAGCCGCAGCAGCAGGCGGATAATGAAGCAGGCGCAGTAGCCGATCAGGGTCATTGAATTCTTCCTGCGGCATCCGGAAATCCTGCTTTGTGATTTTATGTTCAGCAG
>CAYNVA010000428.1:0-4592 GCA_964400575.1 uncultured Thermodesulfobacteriota bacterium
TTCTCCTCGCTGATATCGCGCATGCAGTCGCGCCTGGAGCAGGTATATTTTCTGCACGGGCTGCATTTGATTTCATCCCGGATGATGATGTGCGGCGTCATGGCATAGGGCTCATTGACCACATGGTCGGTTGGCCCGAAGATGGCCACCACCGGTATGCCCACGAAAGCCGCCAGGTGCATGGGCCCTGTATCGCCCCCGAGATACAGATCGCTGCAGCGGAACACTTCGGCAAGCTGGCAGAGGTTTTCAAGCGCGGGCGCGATGAAGGCCTTATACTTCATCAGGCTTACGATCTGATTGACCATCTCGATTTCCTGCCCCGCCCAGGTGAAGAGAATTTGAGCGGCGCTTTCCTCAATGGCCTTATCGGCCACCACGGCATAGCGGTGCGGCTCCCAGCGCTTGTACGGCGTGCCGGGGCTTGTGCCGGGATGAATGGCCACAATGGGCCGCCTGCTGTCGATGTGCAGCTGGCGGAAAAAACGCTGAACCACCTCACGGTCTTCTTCCGGCACGTAGATGACCGGCGGGTCATGGGACGTGTCGAGACCCATGCCCCTCAGGAGTGCAAGATTGCGCTCGATGCGGCTGATATGCTTGTTTTCAACGGGGAAGCGCCGGTTATTAAAAAGAAAGTTGCACTCCCTGCACGATCCTGCGGCAAAGCCGACGCGCTCCGGCGCACCGCTTAAGAAACCGATGATGCCGCTTTTGAAAAGCCCGTGAAAATCAATGACCATATCGAACCGCTCATGCCGTATCAGTTTCATAAAGGAGAAGAATTCGGAAAGACCCGCTCCGATGCCGGAGATGGACTTGAGCTTGCGCTTGATACTCTTTTTGGGGAAAACAAATACCTCATCGATGCCGGGGTGAGCCTCCAGAATATCCTTTGCACCCTGCTCAACCACCCAGCCGATATGGCAGCCGTGATAGTGCTCTTTGAGCACTTGGAAAGCGGGCAGCACGCGCAGCACATCGCCTATGGCGCTCAGGCGTATGATGAGAATTCGTTTGGGTGCAGGGGTCATGGAGTATGGTCTTATTAACTGTTTGTTTTAAGAAGGTTTTTTAGCAGGATTGCCTTTAAATGGCAAGGTTTTAAAATCCTGCAGCGGGCAGTCGCGGCACAGCGGCCGTGTTTTGCAGAAGCGATTCCCCAGATGCACAAGCTGCGCATGAAAGTCGTTGTACAGTGCTGCATCGCAGGCAAGCCGGTCGATGAAGAATCGCTGATAGACATCATAGGGATCATCGGGCCCCAACAGGCCGTGGCGGCTGCAGATGCGCTTTGTGTAGGCATCAATGACAAAGACAGGCTTGTCAAGGGCATACAGCAGTATGCTGTCGGCAGTCTCGGGGCCGATACGATAGAGGCTCAGCATCTGTTCCCGCAGTGCTTCCGCAGTGCATTTTTTCATGCGGCGGATGCTGAAGCCATACCGGCTGCCGAAGTAATCCGCAAACGCCTTCAGCGCCCTGGCCTTCTGGTTCATAAAGCGGGCGGGGCGGATGAGAGCGGCCAGTTCAGCCTCATCCATGACAGCAATACTTTTGAAATTCAGTTTGGCCGCCCGCCTGAGAGCGGCAATAGCCTGCTCCACGCCCCTCCAGGCAACGTTCTGCGTAAGGATGGCTCCGAAGATAACTTCCTCGGCACTTTTTGCCGGCCACCAGTTTCGGTGCCCGAACATTGTCCGTAGCCGGGAATAAAGCTCGTCGAGTGCTCTGCTGTCATGCTTCATCATCAACCCCCTGCCACCGGTCAGTGCAGTACATCTTAGAGCATTTTTCAAAATAGTATAGCCATATGCGCACAGGTGAGCTTTTGGTGAGAGTAGCCCGTGCGGTTCGAGCGATTGGCATGACATCATTGCCAGTTTCTCTTGCGAGAATATAGCACGGGCAAACGAAACAAAGACTCACCATAAGGGCGCATGGCTACAACAAAAAGAAAAATGCTCTAGCATAATAGATGTTTCAAAAGAGCTCATTTTTTTATAGAATGCCCTGAAAAACAGCCACCATTTTTCCGGGAGACAGCATGCCGATACAGAAGCAGGTCAACCGCCTTTACTTCATCGATTATACGCGCTCGTTCATCGTCGAGCTGGCGGTGGTGGTGCATTCCGCTGTGGCCTATCTGTCTTTTGTTCCGTACAAATGGATCGTCGTCGATACGGCCACGGGCCCGCTGTGCGACTATGTGGTATTGCTGGTCGAATTTTTCGCCATGCCCGTGCTCTTTTTTATATCCGGCTATCTTACGCCGACGTCGCTTGCCAAGAATGGGCCTGCCCGCTTTGCCCGGTCACGCCTGTACCGGCTTGGCATCCCCTTTATTTTCGGGCTGTGCTTCATGTGCCCGGTCATGACCTATGTGCGCGACCTTGCCAAAGGCAAAGCCATGGCAGGCTACTTCAGCTACTGGCTGCTCCAGTATTTTAACGGGAAAATATATACCGGCCTTCTCTGGTTTCTCTCAAACCTGCTGATCATCACGCTGATCTACTGCTGTGCCTGCGCGGCAAGCCCCCGCCTCAAAGCATATCTGCAGGCCTCGCCTGACGGCGGCCGGAGCCGGCTGCTGCGCCCCTCAGGGCTTCTGGCAATGGCCATGGTCATCGGGCTGTGCGTCTTTTCTGTAAACCTGCTGGTGCCGGATTCCTACTGGGTGAAAATCGGGCAAAAAGGCATTCTTAATTTTCAGCTAACGCGGCTGCCCGCGTATGCCGGATTTTTTCTTTTTGGCATAGCGGCATGCAGGGCAGACTGGCGCTTTATGAAAGAGCCCGACAGCATGAGCGCTCTTTCGGGCTGGGGCGCCGGCGCGCTTATCTGTAGCGTGTCGTACATTGCGCTGCTTCAGGCCTTTCATGAAACAATGGAAACATCAGTGGCCCTGAGGCTTGTTATTGGCCTGCTGCGCGCTGTCGGGCCCCTGTGCATCACCATACTGCTGCTTGGCGTGTTCAAGACATGGTGCAGCGCGCCAGCCCGCTGGAAGGATATGCTGGCGGCCAATGCCTACGGCGTGTATGTGGGCCATGTCCCCTTCGTGGTGGTGCTGCAGTACTGGCTGATGGATTCAGAGCTCACCGCGCCTGCCAAGTTCGCCGTTGTGGCCGGCCTGAGCCTGCCGCTGAGCCTGGCCCTCAGCCACTTTGTCATCCGTCGGCTGCCGTTCATCGGCAGGTATTTTTAAGCGGGGCTGTTCTGGCTGTGCTCTTGGTTATATGGCTGGAAATAATCAGTCAGATAGGGTAGGATTTGCTTATTTCCCATTTGAAAACTCCTATGAAAAAAATCATCGCCCATTCGCTGCACACGTATCTCTTCCGCACGGGCAGCTGGATTTACAGCCAGCTTGTTAATGCGCAGAAGTACCACGGCCTGGTTGTTGCCACGCGCAGGCAGAACCTGGATGTCTTCCCGTGGGAGGATGCGTATTTTCTTTCCAGCCTTTCAGGCATCAACAGGTTTTTCCAGCGCGAGTATGCCCGGCGCACGGATTTTTACTACCCGTATTTTTATAAGGTCTTAAAAGAGCGGGACGCAGCGCTCGTGCATTCCCACTTCGGCAACCGGGGCTATTTCGACCTGAAGCTCAAGGAAAAGCTCGGCGTGCCGCAGGTGACCATGTTCTACGGCCACGATGCATCCATGATGGCACAGGAGGATGTGTGGAAGAAACGCTACCGCGAGCTGTTTGCCCGCTGCGAGCGGTTTCTTGCTGAAGGCAACCACATGCGCCGCGTGCTCATCGAGCTTGGCGCCCGGCCCGACAGCGTGCTGGTGCAGCGGCTGGGCATTGACCTTGAAAAAATAGCCTTTATTCCCCGCAGGCTTGAGACCGACCGCACAGTGCGCGTGCTGGTGGCCAGCACCTTCCGCGACAAAAAGGGCATAACCTACTGCCTTGAGGCATATGCCAATGTGCTGCAAAAACATAAAAATGTCGAGCTCAGCATCATCGGCGACGCGGGCAACAGCGACCGCGAAATTGCCTACAAGCAGGACGTGATGGCAATTATTAAAAACAGAAACCTTGGCGGAAGAATCAATATGCTCGGGTTTCTCGACTATCCGGCCTTCATCGAAGAGGCCAAAAAGCATGATATCTTTCTCTCGCACAGCATTGTCGGCTCAGACGGTGAGACCGAAGGCGGCGCGCCCGTAACGCTCATAGAGATGTCGGGCTACGGCATGCCCGTCATCTCCACGCTGCACTGCGATATACCCGAGGTTATCATCGACGGAGCAAGCGGCCTGCTGGTAGCCGAGAAGGATGTTGGCGGCCTCACTGACCGGCTTGAGTATCTGGTGACGCACCCCGAAGTCTGGGAAACCATGGGCCGCGCCGGCCGCGAACACATAGAGAAAGAGTATGATGCCGTGAAACAGGCACGCAAGCTTGAAAGCATATACGACAGCCTGCTGTAAATGCGCATAAAGGGCTTGAGAAACAGGGCCCTGTCGTGGTATGCTATAGATAAATCAGCGAGAAATCCGTGGGGATGTGGCTCAGCTGGGAGAGCATTGCCTTCGCAAGGCAGGGGTCGAGGGTTCGAATCCCTTCATCTCCACCA
>CAYNVA010000429.1:0-2902 GCA_964400575.1 uncultured Thermodesulfobacteriota bacterium
GATACACCAGCCGTTTGCTTAACCTGCTGAAACATTTTTCTTTCCAGCGCAACCGAATCCTCACCGGGCAAATACAGATCGCGAAGCATGGGCACCACACCCAGCACGGGAAAGCCTGTCTTCTGCTTTATGAAATCCAAGCCGTCGCGCAGGAGGCTCCCGTCGCCTCGAAATTTATTTATGATAAAGCCTGCCAGTCGCTGCCGCTCGCGTGGCTCCAGCAGCTCCACCGTGCCCACGATAGAGGCAAACACCCCTCCCCTGTCAATGTCGGCCACCAGCACAACAGAGGCATCAGCATACCCGGCCATGGCCATGTTGACGATATCATTCTGCTTGAGATTGACCTCAACAGGGCTGCCCGCGCCTTCAAGCACGATCACGTCATACTGCGCTGCCAGCCGGTCATAGCTCTGGGTCACGGCAGGCCACAGCCGTTTTTTATTTTCATAATAGGCTGCCGCGTCCATATTGCCACGGGCAATTCCCTGCACAATCACCTGGCTGCCCATCTCGGAAGTCGGCTTCAAAAGAATAGGATTCATGTCCGCATGGGGCGCAATACCCGCAGCCTCAGCCTGTACGATCTGCGCGCGGCCCATTTCATGGCCCTCAGGAGTAACTCCCGAATTGAGCGCCATATTCTGAGACTTGAACGGCGCCACGCGCACGCCCCGCCGTTTCAAAATGCGGCAGAACGCAGCAGCAAGCACGCTCTTGCCGCTTTCAGAGGATGTACCGACGAACATTAAGGATTTGGTCATCTCAGCATAATCCAAAACATTTATTTACTTATAGCCTCTTTTAGTCAGCATCCACCTTTCGTCGGCCACGGTTTCACTGCATCCGATAATGACGATGCTGAGCATATCAATATCATGAGACAGCATGGCATCAAGGCTTGAAATCAAGGTGCTCTGACCTTCGCGGAAGGCATTGCGAATGATGGCGACCGGAGTTTCGGGGCTGCGGTGTTTTAGAAAAATTTCACGTGCTTTTTCAATCTGCTGCACGCGGTTTGTGCTCTTGGGATTATACAGGCAGGTCACAAAATCGCCCGATGCGGCTGCATCAAGACGCTTTTCGATCTTCTCCCACGGGTTCATAAGATCGCTGAGTGAGATACTGGCAAAATCATTCATGAGCGGTGCGCCGACCAGTGCAGCAGCTGCTACAAATGCAGGCACACCCGGCACGATCTCAATTGCCTCGGGATGCTCGATGCCTTTTTTCTGCGCGATCTCAAGCACAAGGCCTGCCATGCCGTAAATGCCCGCATCGCCGCTTGAAATGAGGGCAACGGTTCTGCCAACCAGCGCTTCGCGGAGCGCTGCCTCGCAGCGCTCCACTTCCATTCCCATACCGCCGGTTATCACTACCTTGCCGAAAAAAAGCGGTTCGGCAAGATCAACATAGGCGCTGTAGCCAACGATCACCTCAGAGGACTCTATCGCCCTGCGCGCATGATACGTCATCTCATCAAGACTGCCCGGCCCGATACCAACGACAAACAATTTTCCTCTTTTTTCATTCATATACGCCTCTTGTTCTTTGACAGGTTTTTAAATGTCTCTACATTCATATCAAATCACATTCTGTTCCAGCATGTGCCGCAGGGGGATGCGAGCCACGGCAATGGTCATGTTTTTGAGCTTCACCTTGTGCTTCAGCAGTTCGCCGCCCTGCGAGCCAAGAACAGCGCAGGGTTCGGCCACACCCTGCACGCCCATCACCCGCAGGGCATGCGCGGATTTCGGCGACGGTGTTTTGATCCGGTTTATGTCATCAGCGCCGTAAAAGCTCAAAGGTATGCCGTGCCGAGAGCAAAACTCTTCCAGCCCCTTCTCGCCCCGCTTTTTATCAACTGTAGAGATACGGCACAGCGCCTCGATTGAAAGATGTAAGTCTGCAAGCACATGCCCGAGCTCTTCTTCTATTTCACCGGCTGAAATGCCCTTATGGCACCCTATGCCTACAACAATATTTCGCACCGGCACAACATAAAAATTATTTTTAACTTCAAAAGGCGCCTGGCCGGGCATGAGGGCTATCACGGCCTCTGTGCAGCCCGAGCTGTAGAGATCTTCAACCGTGTCAAAAAAATGCAGGTTCGATTGCCCTGCCATATTTGGGAAACATCTCAGGTCGCCGGGACAAAAACCAACCTGGGCGCCTTCAAGCATCCGTGCCTGCAGCGACTTTAATAACTTTTTATTCTCCGGCATGCTGCCGCCTCCAAGCGCCCTCACCAGCAGGTCAAGGGCAGGAAAGCCGGCGACATCGCTTTCGGTGGTGACCGCAGCGTGGCCGCCAAGCACACGGGCAAGTTTCTCTGCAAGATCATTTGCCCCGCCCCAGTGACCGGAAAGCAGGCTGATGATATTTTTGCCGCTGTCATCGATCACCACCACGGCAGGGTCATGCCACTTGCTGGTCACGTGCGGGGCGATGAGCCGAACGGCAATGCCCGATGCCATCACCAGCACGAGCTGTCTGTATTCATAAAATAGCCGCGCAATGAGCTGCTTTATATCATCATAGAAGTGTGCCGGTGCGGCACCGGCATCATCGGTCAATTTCACCGGCAGAAAAAGGTCAGCCCCGTCAAGAGACCGCAGCATTCGCGCAGCCGTGTGCCAGCCCCGCCGGGTAACCGCTACCACGGCGCAGCCCTTCTTCTCCGCAGTCCTGAACCCGTGGCTGAAGCCTGCATCATAGAGCTTTGATGCCGACTTTATATTTCTCCCGACTGCCTCACCCACCAGTATGAGCGCCTGCCGCGCAATGCCGGCCTCTTGCACCTGTTCTGCGATTGTAGCAAGGGTGCCGACGACCCGCTTTTCATCGGGCCAGCTCGCCCGATAGACAACAGCGGCAGGAGTTGTTTCCGGATAGCCGCCTG
>CAYNVA010000430.1:0-4401 GCA_964400575.1 uncultured Thermodesulfobacteriota bacterium
TTCGCATTCATCATCATCCTTTTTCAAAGGATTATCCTCATCACACCACCATGTGCCGTAATCAGCAGGCTGTTCGTCAAGAAAAGCAACCTTCCCGATAGGAATGCCATCTATTTCCGCAACAATGGAACGGGAGGTGAGCGCCAGTTTTGCTTCCTCAAATGTCGCACCTGAGGGTGCATCCTCATGCTCGGCATCACCCCGCAAAAGGTACAGCAAGGCTTTGTCGGATTTGACCAGAGAAAAAAACGGTATGTTCTGCGTGTATTTGCCCAGCAGGCGCGGCTCTATTATCCGGAGCCAGTGTTTCCATTTGCCGTCAGTCTCAACCTTATCGGAGTGCCATTCCCAATCGCCAGGATGCCATTTCTGGGAGGTGATTTCAAAAATATAGGTTGTGTATAGAAAAGTGTAGGCTGTTTTAATGAGCTTATACTCGAAGGCATCGTCCGGCGTTTGTACATATTCCTCCAGGCTGATAGCAAAACAGTTTTTTGTCAGCGCCAGGATGAGGATGATAAAAAAGATGCTGCTTTTTATCGCATGCTTTTTTACTGACATATAAGCCCTTTAATTTTTAAATTATCCGTTATGGTCAGGTCGAGGGCGCACAGGGCGGTGAGATGCTCGATTTAGCGCTGCCCCCCCGTTCGCTTGCACTCAGTGATCTCTGCTTGCAGCATTGCGTTGGCTTGCGCCAACTCCGCCGTTCGTGCCTGCACCAGGCATTCTAAATCATCACGCGATTTTTGCAGCGCCTCCTCTGAGCGCTCACAATTATCGCTGAGTTCCTTTATCTTCAACAATAGCCGTATCTTTGCGAGCAACTCGGTCGGGTCGAAAGGCTTTGAGAAGAACTCCTCCGATCCGGCCTCGATGCCGCGACCCTGCCGGATGGAAGCCACGCGATGCAACCACCAGATCAAACCTGCCCATGATACAGTTTATACAGGGCGAGCTTTCATCACCGCGGGCAACAGCAAGCGCACCGCCCGGGCAGAAATCGTTCTGCATATCTACAATCAAAAGACAGCGCTTTTCAAGCAGGATTTTTTGAATAGCACTTGATATAGGCATCGCGCGATCGGTCATAGGTGCGCTCTGCATCGGGCGGGAAAAAGCAGCCGGGCAGCTCACCCAGAGCCCGATGGTACTGCACGCACTGGCAGCATTTTCCGCGCCGGGAGCAGGATGTGTAGGTGCAGGCGCATGATGAGCTGTTTTTTTCTGCCGTGCATTCCATTTTTAATTTTGGATTTTAGAGTTTGGATTTTTGATTTATAAAACCGATATTGCTTTTGAAGTATGGATTGTAAGAGTTTGATTTTTGAGTTTGGGGCCTAAATTATGATTTTTAATCCCAAAATCCAAATTCCAAAATCCAAAATTATATCAAGGATACATGGGCACATGGTCGATAGCCATCGTTTCCCTGATGCCCATCATGATATTCATATTCTGAACGGCCTGGCCTGAAGCACCCTTCATGAGGTTGTCGATTACAGATACCAGCACCAGACGCCTGCCCGACAGGGCAAACCCGATGTCGCAGAAGTTTGATCCGCGCACCCAGCCGGTCTGCGGAAGGGTTCCTTCCGGCATAATACGAACAAAGGGCTCATTTTTGTAATAGCGTTTAAGGCAGTCATGCAGGGCTTTGCTGCTCAAGGGGCTTTTGAGGGTCACATAAATAGTGCTCAGCATGCCCCGGTTCATGGGCAGCAAGTGGGGGGCAAACGTAATGCTGACCGGTTTGCCGCAAAGGCCTGAGAGCTGCTCTTCTATCTCAGGCTGATGCCGGTGTTTGAGTATGCTGTACGCCTTGAAGCTCTCGCTTGCTTCGCAGAAGAGCGAGCCGGTCTTCAGTGACCTGCCGGCTCCTGACACACCGGATTTTGAATCGGCGATGATGGAGCCGGTATCGATAAGGCCATCTTTCAGAAGTGGCGTCAGCGGCAGAATGATGCTTGTGGGGTAGCAGCCGGGATTTGCTACGAGCTGAGCTTTTTTGATTTTTTTGCGGTTGATTTCAGGCAAACCGTATACCGCTTTTTCGAGCAGCTCAGGGGCGGTATGCGTTTCATACCATTTTTCATAGGTGGCTTTACTGGAGAGCCTGAAATCGGCGCTCAGGTCTATAACCTTTTTTTTCTTTTTTAAAAATGCTGGCACCACCTGCATGGCCTCTTTATGCGGCACAGCGGTGAATATGACATCGGCTCTGGGCGCTATAGCATCAGGATTCAGCGGCTCCAGTATGCGGCTTGCAATGGACGTGACGGCCGGATAGACCTGGTTGTATCTTTGCCCCGCATAACGCTCTGAGGTGAGCGCGGTAATTTCAACTTCGGGGTGACGCGACAGAATGCGGATAAGCTCAAGCCCGGTATACCCGGTGGCGCCGATGATTGCTGCTCTCATATGGTTTCTCCCATAAACAAAAAAAGGAAGGACGCCGTCCTTCCTTTGTGCTGTTCTTTATTGAGATTAGCGTTTCGAGAACTGGAAGCGTTTGCGTGCGCCGGGCTGCCCGTATTTCTTTCGTTCAACAATGCGGGAATCGCGGGTCAGAAGGGATGCGCGCTTCAGAATCGTACGGTACTCGGGATTCATCAGAATCAGCGTGCGTGCAATGCCGTGCCGGATTGCCTCAGCCTGCCCGGTAAGGCCGCCGCCGTAAACATTCACAAAGACATCATGCTTGCCGTTGAATTTTACGAGTTCAAGGGGCTGGCGAACAATCTGTTTTTTGGTTGCCAGGCCGCCGAAATACTCATCAAGCGAGCGGGCATTGATGGTGATGTTGCCCTGGCCCGGTTCAATCCAGACTCTGGCAACCGAGGTCTTGCGTCTTCCTGTAGCGAAGTGCTTTTTACCTTCCATAAATTTCTAGATGCCTTTCAATTCCAGGGTTTGCGGTTTCTGCGCCTCGTGAGGGTGGCTTGCTCCGGTATAGACTTTGAGCTTTTTAAACATCGCACGTCCAAGGCTGTTTTTGGGAAGCATGCCCTTAACGGCAAACTGCAGAAGGTTCGTCGGCTTCTTTTTGAGCAGATCGCCTGCGTTCTGCTCGCGAAGCCCACCCGGGTACCCTGTATAGCGATAGTATTTTTTATCCTCAAGCTTATTGCCCGTCAGCCGCACCTTTTCGGCATTCACCACGACAATAAAATCGCCTGTATCGACATGCGGTGTGTAGATGGGCTTGTGCTTGCCGCGAAGCCGTGAAGCGATCTGGGTTGCCAGGCGGCCAAGGGTCTTGCCGGCAGCGTCAACAACATACCAGTCGTGCTTGACGGTTTCTTTTTTAGCTATAAAACTTTTCACTGGTTACTCCTCTGGTTAAATTAAGCACTAAAATCTAATATTTTAGCGCCTTATTGTCAAGATATTTTTAGACTTCTGCTGTGCTGCGGATTAAAATCATGTTTTTCCAGATAGATAGCCGTTTATCTCCTTCCAGATTTTATCTTTGCCTTCCCCGCTGAGCGCCGAGAATAGAAGCACTGTTTCAATGCCCAGAATTTTTTTCCATGCACCAAGTGATTTTTGCCGCATATTCATGCCGATTTTATCGATTTTTGTCAGGACGGCAATGGCGGGGATATCGCGTTCGAGCAGCCAGCGTATGAACAGTATTTCATCATCGGACGGGTCCCGGCGGGGGTCGACAATCAGGATGACCAGCCTGAGGCTTCGGCTGTTTTCAAGATATGAAGCTATGAGCCCACCCCATTTCCTGCGCATGGCCTCAGGCACCTTGGCATACCCGTAGCCGGGCAGGTCGACAAAGTAGAATGCGCCGTTGACGTCAATGAAGTTCACGGCCTGTGTTCTGCCCGGGGTTGAGCTGGTTTTAGCAAGCCCGCGCCGGTTGAGCAGACAGTTGATGAGCGATGATTTGCCCACATTGGATCTTCCGGAGAAGGCGATTTCCGGAAGTGATGTGCCTTTCAGCTGCGCTGCTGTATGGGCGCTTTTGAAAAAAGCTGCTGATAGTATCTTCACGTGATTTTATTCCCCTGCCTGAATGTTTGGTTCAAGACCGAGATCCAGTATTTCCCGGCTGTCGGTTGCCGGGTCACGGCCCGACGTGGTGAGATAATTTCCCGTCATGGCGCCGTTTGCTCCTGCCAGGTACATGAGCGGCTGCAGGGTTCTCAGGTTTACCTCGCGGCCGCCGCATACCCTGATTTCTTTTTCCGGCAGGACAAACCTGAACATGGCAATGGCTTTGAGTATCTCAAGTGGCGGCAGAAGCGGCTGATTCTCCAGTCTCGTTCCGGCTATGGGATTGAGAAAATTAAGCGGCACGGAATCAACATCAAGCTCCCGCAGGGTACAGGCAAGTTCAACTCGCTGGCCGGGCGTTTCGCCAAGCCCCAGGATGCCGCCACAGCA
>CAYNVA010000431.1:0-2960 GCA_964400575.1 uncultured Thermodesulfobacteriota bacterium
ATGCCGGTGACCGTTGGCGGCGGCATCGTCGATCTTGAGGATATCAGAAACCTGCTCAATGCAGGGGCCGACAAGGTATCCATCAACACAGCGGCGGTCAACAATCCTGATTTCGTGCAGGCAGCTGCTGAGAAGTTCGGCAGCCAGTGCATCGTCGTGGCCGTGGATGCCAAGCGGACGCGGACGGGCAGCGACAGGCAAAGCCCGTGGGAAGTGTTCATCCATGGCGGCAGGACTCCTACCGGCATTGATGCCGTTGCCTGGGCAAAAAAGATGGAGGCACTGGGCTCCGGCGAGATACTGCTTACCAGCATGGATCGCGACGGCACGCAGGAGGGCTTTGATCTGCCCCTCACGCAGGCAATAGCCCGCGCCGTCACCATCCCGGTTATCGCATCGGGTGGCGTGGGCACCATGGAGCACCTGTACGACGGCATTGTGCAGGGCGAGGCCGATGCAGTGCTTGCAGCCTCTATTTTTCACTATCGCACGCACTCGATCAGGGATGTAAAGCAGTACCTGCAGGCGCGTGGTGTCCCGGTGCGGCTGGTGTAGAAGTTGGTTTTTTTAGATACTGGTAGGTTGTCACATTTGAAATTAAATTAGGGGTTTAACAACCTCCCCTAACCCCTCCTGACCAGGAGGGGCAAAGAAATGCGGCCGCAGAAAAAACTCCTCCCCTGGACAGGGGAGGCCCGGGTGGGGTAGATACAAAATCAAATGTGCAGGCCTGCTAGCCTCCTGGCTGGGAGGCGAATTCATTTAAAACGTGGAGATTTACGGCTATGGAAATTCTTGATCTGATTCAGTACGACGCAAGCGGGCTGGTGCCGGTGGTGGTTCAGGATTTTCAGAACGGCGAGCTTTTAATGGTGGCCTACATGAATCGTGAATCACTCAAAAGCACCCTGGAAACAGGCAAAACTCATTTCTGGAGCCGATCGCGCCAGAAATACTGGATGAAGGGTGAATCCTCTGGCCACACGCAGCAGGTTCAGGAAGTGTTTATCGACTGCGACGCAGACTGCATTCTCATGAAGGTCGAGCAGATTGTGGCGGCATGCCATACGGGGTACCGCTCATGCTTCTACCGCAAGTGGAACGGCCGCTCATTTGACGAAATAGGGGAGAAGCTTTTTGATGAGCAATCAGTCTATAAAAAGTGATGCCGCAGTACTGGACCGGCTTTACAGCGTTATACGGCAGCGCAAAGCAGGTCTCAGCCCGGAATCCTATGTGGCATCGCTCTTTATGCAAGGCACAGAGCAGATGCATGCCAAGATCACTGAAGAGTCGGCAGAGCTGATTGAGGCATCACGGCAGGCCAGTCGTGATGGCATCATTCACGAGACCGCAGACCTAATTTTTCACACACTGGTGCTGCTGGGGCAGTGGGACATAGGGCCTGATGAAATCTACGGCGAGCTTGAACGCCGCTGGGGCGTTTCAGGCATTAGGGAAAAAGAGAGCAGGAAATTGAAATCCGAGTAATTCAATTGTTTTAGAGCATTTTTCTAAATTGTGTAGCCCGATTGTCATTTCGAATCCCGCTGCAAGCGGGATGAGAAATCTTAACACCATGATTTCACTTCAGCATAAGATTTCTCCCTGCGGTCGAGATGACAAAAAGGGACTACTGGGTCATGACATTTCATTTTGTAGGATGAGATAAAATCTGGTAAACAACACCATTTCTGTCATTCCGGCTTGTCCGGAATCTTTTCCACCGCAGCGTAAGGATTCCGGACAAGCCGGAATGACGCTGAAGTTTTATTTCTTCAATTAATAATACATCTAATTCACATGTATTGGAATTAAGGGAAGGATGCCTAGCTTATAATTTTAATGTCATAAACCACTAGTGGGCTATGACAATTCAAATTTGTATCTACCCCATCCAGCCGCCCCTGTCCAGGGGAGGAGTTATTGTGATGGCACCCGTGCGCCAGATGCCATTGATTCTTTGCCCCTCCTAGCCAGGAGGGGTGCGGGGAGGTTGATGAACTGATAATTTTAAATGTCATGACCCACTAGTCGCAGAACGACAGGAAAACCGCTAAAGGATTTTGAAAATTTTTATGACTGACAATTTTCCCGTCATCGGCATCACCATGGGCGATCCATCCGGCATCGGGCCTGAGATTATCGTCAAGGCCCTGCGGGATATCGCTGTCAGGGGAATCTGCCGCCCCGTAGTTTTCGGCGACAGGGGCCTTCTTGAACGCGAAGCAGGGAGGCTTGGCATTGCCTGTGCTTTTGAAACGGTCGTATCACCGGACAAGGCTTTATCCGGCCCGGATGCGACGGCTATTATTGAAGTATCGGGCCTGAATCCCGCCGACATTCTGTACGGCAAGCCCGCGCCCGAAGGCGGCACAGCAATGGCCCAGTACATTATCAGGGCTGTTGAGATGGCAAAGGCCGGAAGTATCCACGCCATAGTCACCGCGCCGATCAACAAGATGGTGCTGCATGATGCCGGCTACAACTATCCCGGTCATACCGAGATGCTTGCCGATCTCACCGGCGCCAGAGATGTTGTCATGATGCTTGCGGGAGACACGCTCCGGGTGGTGCTGGCAACTATTCACTGCGCGTATGTCGATGTGCCGAAACTGCTCACCGTCGAGAAAATTCTTAAGACGATAACCATCACCCATGAAAGCCTGCAAAAGGTGCTTGCCGGCAAAAAGCCGCGCATAGCGGTTGCAGGGCTTAATCCTCATGCAGGGGAGGGGGGGTTGTTCGGTGAGCAGGAAAAAAATCTGATTGCTCCTGCGGTTGCAGAAGCCTGCCGCCTGGGCATCGACGCCGCCGGCCCCATGCCTGCCGACACGCTTTTTTATTATGCCGCGCGGGGCCGGTATGACGTCGTGGTCTGCATGTACCACGACCAGGGCCTCATTCCGCTCAAGCTTCTCCATTTCGACACGGGGGTAAACATCACCCTCGGCCTTCCC
>CAYNVA010000432.1:0-2082 GCA_964400575.1 uncultured Thermodesulfobacteriota bacterium
CTCCATGACGGCAAAGTTGATGGTGCGCGCGTCAAGCCGGGGCGTGGTGCCGGTTTTAAGCCTGCCGAGGTCAAACCCGAGCTCATGCAGGTTTTGGGCAAGGCCCACTGATGGCAGCTCACCGAGGCGTCCTGCGGCAAAACGGGTAAGGCCGATATGTATCAGGCCATTTAAAAACGTGCCGGTGGCTATAATGACGGCAGAGCCCGTGAAGCGCTCGCCGATGGCGGTTTCAACGCCGGCGGCGCGACCATCAGAGACAATTATTTTCTCAACGATTGCCTGCTTGATGGCGAGGTTTTTTGCTGATTCCAGAGCATGCTTTATCCAGAGCCGGTAGTGCTGCCGGTCTGCCTGCGCGCGTGAGGAGCGCACGGCAGTGCCTTTTTTTGTATTGAGCATGCGGAACTGAATGGCGGTGGCATCAGTTGCACGGCCCATGATGCCGCCAAGGGCGTCGATTTCCTTCACGATCTGCCCTTTGGCAAGCCCGCCAATGGCGGGGTTGCATGACATGAGGCCGATGGTGTCGAGATTTATGGTCACCAGCAGCGTCGAGCAGCCCATGGCGGACGCGGCCAGGCATGCTTCATAACCGGCATGCCCTCCGCCCACGACGATGACATCAAATTTTTTATCGTAATCAAGCATGTCTGTACAGCTGCAGCTAAAGTATTTAACAAATTACTATAACGCATTATTCATGTGTTATAGACCAACACATGCCTCGGTCATTCCGGCTTGTCCGGAATCATTTTTCAGCACACCAAAAGGGATTCCCGTCAAGCGGGAATGACAAGAAAGGAATCCATACGGCTAACGCATTCAACTGTTTGCTGATTTTCGGTTACAAGATTTAGTTGCATGCTCTAAAGGTTCATAAACGAGATTAATAACGATACCATAAAACGACAGCGCAGTAAAGGCTGCAGGCTTTCAGATTGACACCGACGGGCCCTTGACTTATACTGCCGCAACTTAAAGACAACACTTTATATGGAGAACTCATGGAACTGCTGCTCAAAGGCATGGACATTCTACTGCACCTTGATAAGTACCTCGACATCATGATTCAAACCATGGGTTTGTGGTCATATGTGATACTGTTTTTGATAATTTTCTGTGAAACCGGCCTGGTGGTAACGCCGGTGCTGCCGGGCGATTCGCTGCTGTTTGCCGTGGGCACATTTGCCGCCATTGGATCATTTGATCTTGCAACGCTGCTGGTGCTGCTCTCGATAGCCGCCATTGGCGGCGATACGGTCAACTACTGGATCGGCAGCTATATGGGGCCCAAGGTCTTTCACTATGAAGGATCCAGATTTTTCAATAAAAAGCATCTGGAGCGCACGCATCAGTTTTACGAAAAGTACGGCGGCAAGACCATCATCATCGCCCGCTTCGTTCCGATCATCCGAACTTTTGCCCCGTTTGTGGCCGGCATCGGCAGCATGACCTACCGTACATTTTTAGCCTACAATGTCATCGGCGGCATCCTGTGGATTTTTTCACTGACGCTGGCAGGCTATTTCTTCGGCAATATCCCCGTGGTGAAGAAGAATTTTTCTCTGGTTATCATGGCAATCGTTGTTCTTTCGGTCATGCCCGGCGTGATCGAGTATCTGCGGCAGCGCAGAAAAGGGGATGCTTGAAGAGGCTTGCGTGCTGCTTGACGATGCCCCGCTCACCAGTTCACCTAAGGGTTGGAAGGAAAATAAATCCGTCCCGTTTTTTTCTTCTGGGCACTTCCGCCTGATATCCGGGAGGGCTCAGGTGTTTCTGTGAAGGTCAACCCGTATCCCCAGCTTTTTCAAGCGGTACTGCAGCGTTGCCCGCTTCATCCCCAGCTGCGCCGCGGCGCCCCGAGGGCCGGCTATCACCCCGCCGCATGTTTTAAGGGCTTTTTCAATATGCTGCCGCTCGGCGTCTGCCAGCGTCACAACCGCATCATCATGGGCAGCAGCTATATTGAGTATGGCTGTGATATCCCTGCCCGTCACGGTCTGGTCTGACTTGAGGATGATAACCCGCTCGATGAAGTTCTGCAGCTCCCGCACATTGCCTGGCCACACGTATCTGAGC
>CAYNVA010000433.1:0-8140 GCA_964400575.1 uncultured Thermodesulfobacteriota bacterium
AAGGCCAGGCTTATGGCCGTGTCCGAGGCTTTAAAGAGTTTGGCAAAGAGCGGGATGCTCGGGGTGATGATGCTGTAGCCCACCATGTCGGTGAAGATGACCAGGCAGCAGATGAAGAGGATATTGAGGCGGTGCATATATATAAAATACAGTTGGCGGATGCGCGGCGAATAAATCTATGCGGCTTTTTTGCGCCGGGGCTTCACGTTGAAAACTTCCCGGACTTTTTCTGCGAGAAGCACTTTGAGCATCGACTGGTAGGGAATGTCCTGCTTGTTTGCCAGCAGCTTGATGGCTTCAATAAGGGACTCCGGCAGCCGTATTGAGATGGTTTTGTTTGACGGCTTGAGTTCCGGGAAAAAAGCAGGCTCTGCTTTTGCATAATCAACATACTCGGTTGAATCGTGGGTGCCCCAGAACCGCTCCTCTTCCGCGAGAGATTTAAATTTTGGAATCTTTTTGAGCTTTTTCATTGTAGACCTTCCCTGCCTTGGCTTAATTCAACGGCAGTGGCAAGACAAGCCTCTATTGCATCCCTAATGTTTTCCAACGCCTCTTTCTCGGTTTGTCCCTGTGACCAGCACCCCGGCAAATCGGAAGTCCACACCGAATACCCCTCGTCTGTTTTTTTAAAATTTACTTTGTAGCTCATAATATTTCAGATGACAGTTGTATTAGTACATGATGGATAAATAACGAAGAAAAGTCAATATCACAATTGCTATTGCATTTACCCGTTGCGCTTGATATAAAACCAAAGGGATCGAGATAGCGATAATCCGAGGCCATGTTGTACTGTCATTGCGAAGGAGTGCCGCGACTGAAGCAATCTCCGGTTGCCATACTTTCGATAGTTTCCCGTGAGTTGAGGGGTTTCATGGGTCAGAATAAAAAAATATAAAAGCTTCTGTTGGCAATAGTGCCGGCGGGAGCTTTTTGTTTTGAAATAAAAGGTACCGAGTAAAAGTCAATAGCAGACTTGACCCCTTTTCATTGGAATTATTATCAACTGTCGTTAAGATGTACTGTCAAGATAAAGATTTGACCCCAAATCCCTCCAGATCGGACATTAACGGTAGTACGCCAAAAAGGAGGCTTTATGGAAAAGCATCAGGCTGTCATTATCGGCGCCGGGCCTGCCGGTGCATCGTGCGCAAAGGCTTTGCATGACGCGGGTATTCAAGCGCTTATTATTGAAAAGGAATCGTTGCCGCGGCATAAAAACTGTTCGGGTGTTTTGTTCGGGCAAACCCAGGAGCTGCTGCCGAAATACTTCGGTGCAATGCCGCCGGAGGATGTTTACTGCGAGCCGAAAATAATCCATGCGTCGCAGATTATCGAATGGAAGCATGATAAAGGCTTTGTTCAATATTTCTGGGAGATACCCAAAGACGGCCATGCATTCCCACAGACCTATCTTAATGCCTGGCGCAACAAATTTGACCACTGGCTGGTGAACCAGTCCGGAGCCGCACTCAGGGAAAAATGCCTGTTTCGCGGATGTGCGACCGATCAGGAGCAGGTCAGGGTTGATGTTTTTCTGCGTGATCCAAAGCTACTGGAACCGGGGGGCGCTGGTGATCCGAACCGGACACTACAGTGTGACTATCTGGTCGGCGCCGATGGCAGCGCCTCGGCAGTACGCAGGGCCCTCATGCCGGAGCTGTGGGCTACAGCGCCCGAAGTAGTCTACTATCAGGAGTATTGTCCTTGTAAGGATATAGGCACGCTGCGCGACGGCTGCTGGCATGTATTCTTTGAAAAAAACATCGGCAAGCTGTTGTGCTGTGTGCACCGCAAGGACAATTTTCTTGTGCCCTGCGTCGGAGGCTTCAGGGGCGATGATGTGCGCGCAACCATGGACGCGTTTAAAAAGTTTCTCAAGGAAAATTTCAAGGTTATGCTCGGGCAGCACGAGCGCGCGGAGGGGTGCATCATAAAAATGTGGCCGCCGAATCCGGGCAGCGGCAGGGTGCTGCTGGCGGGCGAAGCAGGCGGTTTTAGGTACCTCAACGATGCAGCTATCGACGCTGCGATGGATTCAGGCTACCGCTGTGGTGCGGCAATAGCGCGTGCGCTGCGTGAAGGAGGTGACGCGCTGCAATATTACAGAGAAAGTCTGGACGATATATTGCGCCATGTTCAAACCTGCAGCGATCAGATGCATTTTTTTGTGGAATAAGGCGCATGGGACGCCATTGGGGCGAACGCACACCCCCAAAACAATTGAAAGAGACAATCACGTATGAAAAAACAGAAGCAGCCGCCCAAGGCTTTGGTGAAAAAGAAGGCGGAATTTGGGGTCACCCATTAAAGGTTCCTTGTCAAGAGAATAGAGTTCTCCTGTGACAAAAAGCTGTGTTGTTTTGCCTCGGGAGGAAAAGGGGGGAGGAAAAGGGGTCAAGTCTGCTATTGACTATTCTCTTCCAGTAAGACCCTCTCTTTTTTATATAGAACATGCCTGATACTGGTGGAAAGGTCGGTCTTGTTATACGGCTTCATCAATAGATCAGCAATCCCCGCCTGATGCGCTCTTTCCAGCGTCATCACTTCGCTGTAGCCGGTGGTCAGTATGACCGGCATCCGCGGCCGAAGCTTAAAAATCTTTTCTACCAGCATCAGACCTCCCATATCAGGCATGCTTAAATCAGTGATTACCAGGTTAAAGGCATCAGCCCGCGAGGTAAATAATGCCAGCGCCCGCGTGCTGCTTGTTTCTATCGTCACCTGATACCCGAGCGATTCAAGCATCTGTT
Organism: uncultured Thermodesulfobacteriota bacterium; assembly: GCA_964400575.1. GTDB lineage: Bacteria > Desulfobacterota > WTBG01 > CAIYCZ01 > CAIRTM01 > CAIWCT01. The sequence goes on from CAYNVA010000433.1 coordinate 2,757, forward strand.
TGCCGGCCTTGCAGATATGGTCTTCATCATCCACAAAAAGAATACTGCCCTTACCCGCCTGCGGCAGCTTTGCCGCTTCATGCACCTTGCCCTGGTACGCATCCCTGTCTATAAGCGGAAGATAGACATCAAACGTGGTTCCACTGCCGGGTTCACTGCTGACAGTTACTGCGCCGCCGTAATTGTGCACAATGCCATGCACGACTGAAAGGCCGAGGCCGGTGCCCTTGCCTACGGGCTTGGTGGTGAAGAACGGCTCAAAGATGCGCTCCTGTGTGCGCTGGTCCATGCCGTGTCCGGTATCGCTTACCGTGATCCTGCAGTAGCGGCCGCCTGCCTGTGGAACGATAAGTATTTTATTGCGCGCGTCAATCTGCACCTCTTGCAGCGAGACGGTCAGCGTGCCGCCCTGCTCCTGCATGGCGTGAAACGCGTTGGTGCACAGGTTCATGAGAACCTGCTGTATCTGCGTGACATCAGCCATGACATAAGCCTCATCTGCGGGGATGTCCTCTGTTATTTTAATGCTGCGGGGAAGCGTCGCCTTCAGCAGCTTGAGCGTTTCGCGGATAAGGGGCAGGATATTTAACGGAGCGGTGTCTTTATTCATCTGGCGGCTGAAGAGAAGTATCTGCTGCACCAGGTCCCGGGCGCGGTTGATGGCGGACACAATTTCATTCACGTCTTTGCGCGCCGCGCTCTCCTGCGGCAGCTCGTCCATGACAATATCCGCGTAGGCATACATGTAGGTAAGAATGTTGTTAAAATCATGAGCAATGCCGCCAGCCAGAGTCCCTATTGCCTCAAGGCGCTGCATGCGGCGCAAATGCTCCTCCATCTGCTGGTTTTCTTCCATCACCTTTCTGATCGCGGTCTGGTCAATGGCTACTTCAAGCCCGCCGGCAATGCTGCCGTGTGCGTCAATGACCGGAGCTGCGGTAAAGAATATGTTCATCTTCTGTCCTGTCGGGCAGGCAGTGCCCTCACCGCTTTCAATGCTTCCGCTCTGCATGGCCCGTTTTACTGCACAGGCCTCCGTGCCGCAGACATCGGCCCTGAGCGCGTCCCCGCAGCGCTGCCCGATGAGATCGCGCTGGTTAATGCCGGCTATGCCAGCGGCCGCCCTGTTGATAAACTGGATGGTGTAATTTCTGTCCACAATCGTGACCGGGACGGGCAGGGAATCAAGGTGCGCGACAAATGAGCTGACCAGGGCGTTTATCTGCGTGATCACTGCCTGGAAATCGATGCCGACCCGGTCAGGATCTCCGCGCGCATTGAGGCGCCCGTTTATCACCTCACCGCTCAAAGCGCCGACCTGCGAGACAACCGTGCTGATGCTTCTGCTGATAATAGATGAGAGCAGCAGCGCCAGCAGCACCACCAGCGCGACAGACAGAACAAGCAGCAGTATAATCTTACTGTTCAGTGCAGCTCCTATCTGGTCATCGATCTCCTGCTCATCAATTTCCGCGATGAGCGCCCACCTGATCCCGTACATATCCACCGGAGCATAGGCTGACAACACTCGCTTCCCGCGGTAATCAGTAATAATGCCGGAGCTGGTGGTCCCGGCAAGCGCCTCCCGTGATGCCTCGGTGTCAACGCCATGCGCCGCGGTATTGCCCCTGAAGGACGCTGCCACCGAGTGGTTCTTCTTGTCCAGGTAGGAGTCTGAGCGCATCTTTTTGTCCTGCCCCACCAGGTAGGTTTCTCCGGTAGAGCCCATGCCGGAGCGCTCGCTCATGATTGCATCAATGGTCTCAAGTGATATCTGCACGGCGATAACCCCTGCAGGCTTTCCGTCCGCCATAAGCGGGGCAGCAACAAACTGGGCCGGGATGTTTTCCGAAGGCACATAGGGCCTGGTATCAGAGAGGGTCACGCGCCGTGTCTGCATTGCGCCCTGCCACACATCATGCAGGGATGAGGAGACCTTACTCACCCGTGCCGCAAAATCCGTTTCTTTTTTTACGCTGAATGAGGTGTCGCCGGCAAGAGGATCAAGCAGCAGCAGATCGTAATACCCGTACAGCCGGATGTATTCTTTAAAAAAGGGAAAGTATTGGTCATGGATTTTTTTATATGCTGCCGGCGCGTCATACTGCTCACGGGCAAAACCTTTCAGCTTCCCGCCGGCAACGCCGCCGCTTTCCTGCAGCGCGGTGTTCAGCGCGGTAAAGGCCTGCCGGACAAAGGGGTCCTGCGCCAGGATTTGCGTGTCAGCGATGCACCGGGCAAAGAACCGCTCAATACCTGCCTTCTTGATGTTTCGTATGGACTCAAGCTGGTTGAATGCCTGCTTCTTCAGCTCAACTTTAGACGTGTTAAAGCCAATGAGCGCAACAATCATAACCGGGATTAAACCGGTGATGAGAAAACCGATGATAATAAGCACCTTGACGGGAATGTCCCTCAGCATGGCGCGGCCCCGGAGATGAATTTATAGCCGACCCCGCGGATGGTTTCGATGCATGCAGCTGCAGCACCGAGCTTTTTCCGCAGGCCTGCCACCTGGTAATCTACCACCCGCTCGGTGATTGAGTAGTCATTGCCCCTGATCTCATCGATTATCCGGTCCCGGGTAAATACCTGGTTGGGATGGCGGGAAAGAAGCAGCAGGATATCAAATTCGGTTTTGGTGAGCTTTAATGTTGCGTTGCCCAGCGTCACTTCATGAGCCGCAGGGTCTATACTGAGCGCGCCGGCAGTAATGACCTCCGGCTTCTTATCGCCTGGCTTGCGGTGTCTTCGCAGCAGCGCCTCAATGCGGGCTATCAGCACCTTGGGCTGATAGGGCTTTACGATATAGTCATCCGCAAAGCTCGCGAGCCCCGCTACAATGTCCTCATCCGTACCCCTGCTGGTAAACATGATGATAAAAATATCAGCTGTCGCCGGGTCTTTTTTTAACAGCTGACACACCTCATAGCCGTCAATACCCGGGAGGTTGAGATCGAGCAGTATCAGGTCAGGCAGCTCTTTTTTTGCCAGCGCGACGGCTGTTTCTCCGGTCGCGGTGCCGATGACTGAAAAACCCTCCCGCTCCAGAATGTAAGAAACGCTGTTGAGCAGGTTTTTCTCGTCTTCCACGAACAATATTTTTGCCTTCATCAATTCTCCTGAGCGCGCCCGCGCTATTTCCTGTCTAAATCATAATACATTCATAACAAATTCAAAACACAAATCTGGTATTGGGTAGAGAGGGTAATGCTTCAGCGGGGACTGACAGACATTGCAAAAGGAGGTCTACTATGTCATTTGATACCGGCAACACTGGTTTTATGCTGCTTGCCACAAGCCTTGTTATGCTCATGACTCCAGGGCTTGCGTTTTTCTACGGGGGTCTGGTCGGCAGAAAAAATGTTCTTGCCATCATGATCCAGAGCTTTGTGTCAATGTGCATCACCACAGTGCTGTGGTATGCGGTGGGCTACTCGCTCTGCTTCAGCGGCGACGTGGGCGGCATTATCGGAAACCTTGATATGGCATTTTTGCGCGGGGTATCAATCAACCAGGCCCTTTCTGCCAGCAACAATATTCCGCTCACCGTTTTTATCGCCTACCAGATGATGTTTGCCATCATCACCCCGGCGCTTATCACCGGAGCCTTTACCAACCGGGTCAGCTTCAAAGCCTATGTCATTTTCCTGATCGGCTGGCTGCTCTTTGTGTATTTTCCGTTCTGCCACATGGTGTGGGGCGGCGGCATTCTGCAGCAGTGGGGTATCCTGGACTTTGCCGGCGGTATTGTGGTGCATGCCATCGCAGGTATGGCAGCGCTTGCCTCGGTCTTCTTTGTCGGCAAGCGAAGAGTTACCGACTATGGCCCGCACAGCATTCCCCTGGTTGCCCTTGGAACCGGCCTGTTATGGTTCGGGTGGTACGGCTTTAACGCGGGCAGCGAACTGCGGGTGGATGCCATAACCGGCCTGGCGTTTCTCAACACCGACATAGCCGCGTCCTTTGCCGGTGCAGTGTGGCTTTTTATTGAGTGGTCACGCGCGCGCAAACCGAAATTAGTCGGCCTTCTCACCGGCTCGGTTGCAGGGCTTGCGACCATTACCCCGGCGGCCGGATTTGTAACGCCAACCTCAGCGGTACTGATCGGCTGCCTGGCCGGGGTTGTCTGCTATCTCGCCGTATCCCTGAAGAACAGCCTGGGCTGGGACGACGCGCTGGACGTATGGGGAGTACACGGCGTGGGAGGAACACTGGGTGTTATCTGCCTCGGCATTTTTGCAACCAAGGCAATCAACCCCGGCGGTGCTGACGGGCTTTTACTGGGAGGGGTTTCCTTCTTCATAAAAGAGACGGTCGCGGTAATCGGCGCCTCTGTCTATGCGTTCATATTTACCTACGGCATGCTTTTTATAATAAATAAAATAACGCCGGTCAGGGTCAGTGAAGCAGAAGAATCCTCCTTTGATGAATCCCAGCATGGAGAAACCGCGTATATTTAAAATAACGCAAACTATTTATTCTGTTGTCTTGAACCCCGGGCTGCCCAGAGGACAGTCCGGGGTTTTTTTACATGGGGAAAGGAATGATGATCTTCTTCTGCCTTCTTGACTGACACTGTATAATGAGCTAACTTTGTACTAATACGGACGCAAGGCAGCTATCTATTAGTATCAGGCTGCTCGCACCATTTACTGACCACTTTACGCAAAAGGAGCTGCCATGAAAAGTAATACGTATTTTAAAATCAGCCGGCTGATTGCCGCGGCCATAACAGTATTGTCGCTCTCCTGCTTTGCCGGAGCAAGCGCACCGGGGAACACATATGCCGGCGTAGATGCTGTTACCCAGGCCACTGCCAGTTTCTGGCCGCAGTCTTACGCAAAAATCTGGGCGGAACAGAAGGATGCCAACCTCTTACTTCTCAGAACCTTCAGAACCGAAGTTTTAAATAATACCGAAACCGGCAGGGAAGTTACGCACCTGCTCTATGATAACTCTCTGGAGCTTTCTCTTCTTTTAGTGTTAAACCCGGTGCTGGCTCAGCAGGCAAAAACAATCGCGGACGAGATTCTGCCGGGCATTGAAGCACTGCTCTATACTGGTGAGGCCACAATAAAGCAGAAGGCGGTCGAGGACATGGTATCGCTGCTTGATCAGTTTGCAGTCAAGGGAAGTCCCAAACTGAAAGGCGACCTCGGGCAGATAAGGGAAATCATGTGCGCGGGAGCGCTGCTGAATGAGTTACAGTTTACCGTAATCAAGTGACAGCGGTCCTGTAAAAACACTTTGACAGGCAACAGTCTGCTACCGTATGGGGAGGTCTGTTGCCTGTTTTTTTTACAGGATAGGGGGCTGACTGAAACAATTGAGCCCTTTTGCATACCTTGAATAATGCCGGCAGGCCGGGCCGTTCTAAAAAA
>CAYNVA010000434.1:0-3908 GCA_964400575.1 uncultured Thermodesulfobacteriota bacterium
CGTAGTCCGTAGGGGCTACAGGCTTTTTTACGAAACCATCAATATTGAGCAGCAGGCGTGCATATGCTCAGAGACTGCGCTTTTTCAAAAAAAATATCAATGGCTTTCCGCGAGGTCTCATAGGGGAACAGCCCGTAGCGGTAGCCCGCTGTTGTATGCCGGCGTTTCATGCCGTAAAATATTTTTTCGTCAAGCAGGCGGGCTGACAGGATGCAGCCTGCTTCCTCGGGTGAGAGGGGTTGTGCTGCATCGTTCGCGATATCGGGAGCATCGGCAAACAGCAGCGGCAGATCTGAAAAAACGCAGCGGCCCATGCCCTTTTTTGCAAGCAGCTCTTTTATAAAATTTATCCAGCGGCACAGGCGCAGCAGCGTCACCAGATCAAGGCGGCAGCAGTGCAGGGTTTCAACCGGAAAGGCGCTTGAGCGAAGAAGCCCGTACTGCGAGACATCGCAGAGCCCCGCCTCCTTTACTGCATCAAAGGTGCGGGTGCCGGGGCTGGGGTAGAAGATGCTGGGCCCAAGCAGGCAGGGCTGCTCCATGAGATAGATGATGGAGTCAACCATGTCTTCAAGCCGGTGATCGGGCATGCCAAGGATAATATAGGTCGTAACAGGCAGGCCCAGCCGGGCAGCCTCCCGCAGCGCGGCCTCAGCCCGTGCCGTGTCAGCCGGCCGGTCCATGCTGCGGTTCAGCTCCTGGCTGCTGCTGCCAAGGGAGAGATCAAGCCGCTCAAAGCCCGCAGCCTTCATGGCCTGCAAAAGCTCGGTGTCAAGGGAGATGAGTGACAGGCCGTTCATGGCAAAAAGCCTCAGCCGGCGCTTGCCGAAGGTTTTAACAATGCCGTCAAGAATCTGAAGTGCCCGCTTGCGGTCGAAGGTGAAGTTGTCGTCTTCAAAATCAAAGGCTGTGATGCCGAAGCGGTCATGGCAGTCTTTCATCTCGGCGATGACATGCTCAGGCGAGCGGCACCGAAGGCGACTGCCCATCACCTGATGCACCGAACAGTATGAGCAGCGCTGCGGACAGCCGCGGCTCGTGAGCAGCATGGCGCAGGCTGCTTTGCCAATAGCGTACCATGAAGGGTCAAGCAGGTCGCGGCTGGGCAGGGGCAGGCTGTCGAGATAATCTATAAATTCCCCGCGCGGATTTATGACCACGTCGCCGCTGCGTTTAAAGGCAATGCCTGAAATATCGGCGGGGTCACGGCCCTCAGCTATGCAGTCTATAAGCCTGGTCAGTGTTTGCTCGCCTTCGCCGATAATTACATAGTCTATACAGAGATTTTTCAGCACTTCGGTCGGAAGCGCGCTTGCATGGCTGCCGCCCACGATAACAGGAATCGCAGGGTTGATGCTTTTAACGATCTGCGCGGTTTTGAGAGTCTCCTCTACATAAGGCGTGAACTGGCAGGAAATGCCCACGGCCTGCGGCGCGGCCGTTGCAACAGCCTGCCTGACTTCATCCCAGGAAATGCCGAAATGGCTGTACCTGGCGAAGAGACGAAACGGGCTTATGTCGCCTGCGGTGTAAAAGCGGTTCATGTAGGAGAATGCTGCGGGCAGGGGCAGCTGTTGCTTTTTGCCCGGCTGCTGGCAGTCAAGGATTGCCACGTCATGGCCATGCTGCCGAAGCGCTGCGGCAAGGCAGGCAAGACCCAGGGGCTGCGTGCGGATGGCGGTTTGATAAAAATCCTCGACTGGGGGCTGTATGAGAAGTACGTCCATGGTGCGATCAGTAGGTAACGCTGAAACGATCAAACTCGCCGGTATAGGGCTCGCGGATCACATCAACATGGGTCACCATGGCATGGGGCGGCCCCTTGTGGCACCAGGCAACAGCGCGTTCCACTTCTTCTTCGCCGCCTTCAAACACGGCCTCCACGCGGCCGTCATAGAGGTTTCGCACCCAGCCCGTCACTCCGCAGCGCTGCGCTGCATCCCGCGTCTCGGCGCGGAAGAACACGCCCTGCACATGGCCTTCAACAAACATATGCGCGCGGATATTTGCCATTATAATAATCTCCCTGTATCGACAATGTCTGAAAATTAAGCTGGTAGGGTGCGCTTCGCGAACCGAAAAAACAAGCGGTGCGCACAGCGCACCCTACACCCTGCAACGGATGCGTGTTTCCCCGTAGGGGCACCTACATGCGCGGCCGCGCTTTTGCGTATCCTGTAATTGCAGCCCGGTACTGTTCAAGCATGCTGTCTGCGGCACAGGCCCAGCTGAACCCGGCAACCGATTGCCGCACAGTTGCCCGGTCCGGCACCTGGCCTGCTGTGGTACAGGAATCTATGGCACGGGCGAATGCCGCGGAAGTCGAGCCCTGGACAATGCAGCCGTTGACATTTTTCCTGATGATACTGTCCATGGCCCCCACGGGCGCTGCGATAACGGGCGTGCCGCAGGCAAGCGCTTCAAGGGCCACGATGCCGAAGCTCTCATACAGCGACGGCACGGCAAGAACATCGGCTGCGCTGTAATACAGGGGCAGGATGGGCTGCTCTACCCGGCCCGCAAACTGCACTGCCGCGTCAAGCGCAAGCGTTCGGGTCAGCGACTTGATTTTTCGCAGCTCCGCAGTTTTCTGCCCGTCGTCACCGATGATGATGAGGCGCAGGGGCAGATGTTTTAAAAGGCTGACGGCTTCAATCACATGGCTGATGTTCTTCAAAGGATCAAAGCGGCCCACGTACAGAACAATTTTTTCATGCGGTGCCAGCCCAAGCCTGCGCCGGGCATAGGCCCGGTCAAGGGGCCGGAAGAGTTTCAGGTCGACGCCGCAGGGCGCAATGCCCACTTTGCCCGGCGGGACTTGATAATACCGGCTGAGATTTTTCTGCTCGCGCCGGGACCCGACAACGATTCGGCTGCATGTCTGCGCGACCAGCTTTTCAACGGTTATGCGCAGCGTGGGCTCATGCTCGCCGTTGCCGATGATGTTTTTCAAAAGCCCCAGTGTGTGGAATGTCGTCAGGTGCGGCACGCCCCAGCAGGCCGCGGCCTTGTTGCCGATGCAGCCCGAGAGCCAGTAGTGGCTGTGCACAATATCGTAACGGGCGGCCTCGCGCGACCTGAACCCTTCAATCCCGAGAAAAAAATCAGCAAGATGGGGGTATATTTTTTCCCGGGATGCCCGGTATGCACCGGGGATTTTCACCTGAATAAGCCGCACGCGGGGTGCAAGATGCACAATCTCCCCATCTGACGGGCCTGTGGCGCGGGTGAATATATCAACGCGGTGGCCGCGGCGCCCCAGCTCGCGGCTGAGCTCCAGGATGTAGACGCTCATGCCGCCCGTGTCCCGCGTGCCCAGGTCGCCGATGGGGCTCGAGTGGATGCTGATCATTGCAATGCGCAGCTGACCGTTTTCCAAAATATGATTTCTCCTTTTTTCCTGTTCAGTCTTGCAGCATTACCCGGCACCGAGACAGCGGCACCGGCACTCCGCCCAGGCGGTGCTTGTAGATTTCAGCGCCCTTCAGGAAATCGTAGATTTTTTTTCCGCTCTCGATGCTGTCGCGGATGCTGAGCACCTTGCACAGAAGCCCCGCGTTGAGATGCCTGAACCGCGGGTCAAAACCGCTGTTGTACAGATAGACCGTAGCGCTGTACTCAAAGCACATGACAGCTGCTGCGGGCTCGCCGTTGATGTCCAGAAACTCGAGCCGCAGAAGGCCGCAGTCTGCCATGGACCGTGCAAGGCTTCTAAAGAATGCTTGCATGGCCGCGGTCATGAAAGCCCTTTTGTCCGGCCTGCTTATCATGAACAGATGCAGAAACATGTCCATGGCAGCATCAATCGCCTCAGGGGCATCAACAATGCGATAGGCAAACCGGCCTGCCTCCTGGAGCCGCCGCAGCTTGCGCCGCACCTCGTGGCGCTGCTGCACGGTAAGCCCGCT
>CAYNVA010000435.1:0-5654 GCA_964400575.1 uncultured Thermodesulfobacteriota bacterium
TATGAAGTCGCCCGATGATTCAACGCTCTTTGGAAATGTTGTGTTGATGGGAACGCCGATTTCATAGGACAGCTCCCCGCGCACAACCGAATCTAATGCCGGTACGAAGCTTTGACAGCTTGCCCCGATTGCATCAAAAAAATTGTAGTTGAAAAGCCTGTAATGCGGCGCCTGCGGGAGCTTCAGACCAAAGACACGGCTCACCGCATTATTGCCCATAAGACCATTCAGAGTTTTAGGGTTTAGATTGGTTTTGCTGGGTTCACCGAGGGTGCTGGTGCGGGCGACGGGACTGGTGTCCATGCCGTGAAACCAGCTCACTGTCCAGTCAAGCAGATAATCCTCCTTGAAAAGGCTGACCGGTGAATTGCCCCTGACTCTTAAAGCCCAGGATGAATTGCTGAGGGTCCAGGCCGGCTTTGACCGCTCAAACAAAAGGTCGGATAATGCTTTCTGACCGAATGGCCTGGGCCAGCTGCCCTTGGGCCCCTGAGGTCTAACAACGCCACCGGCCATGCTGGTGCCGTCGGTGGGAGTCCTGACCGCCTCAAAATCTCCCGGAATCCATATCCCTTCGAAAACAAGCTGACCCGGCAGAGTAGAATTATAGAAACCACGCATCATCCACAGCCCCAGCTTCATTTCGTCCCACGGGTCAATTCCGGGAGTGGTATAGCGCAAATCAAGGGGATTGATACGATCAATGGTTCGCACCATCTCTACCTCGCTCCAGAACACGATCTGTTTCCCGAGGCGAATATTCCATGGTCCAGAGTAAATATCCGCATAAGCCTCATTGATCCAGTCATCCTGATCAAAGAAAGGCCCCTGATATCCTTTTCTGCTATCCGATGCAATACTGTGACGGTACTCATCATCAAAGTCAGGTACTGTTTCACGCCAGTACTGAAAAAACCCGAATAGATTTACTTGAAGCTTGTCATTCGCAACCGCTTTATACAACAGCTCAAGGGTGCCTTTAGTACGCATAAGACCAAATCTGGTATCCCGGTAGTAGTGTTCATCCGGGTTGAATTTTGTTCGGTAAATCATGAATTCATACAGGCTCCCCTTTACCCTGAGGTCATCATTAAAAAAGAATAGAGTAGCAGAGCACCTCCGGGGCAGCGCAGAAAAGATCACCAGCATCCCTGCGATGACACCAATAATAAAGGCTTTTTTCTTCATAGGAAGTCTCCTTATCTTATTGTTTGTTTTGCATATGCTGGTACATTCATTGTCGCTCAGCGATATCTCCTGTTATGCACGCTGCGTTTCCTGCGTCTGAGGAGATGGAAGAATAGTAGTTAGAAATTTTGGTTTAAGAATGCAGATAAGCGCCGGCACAAGAAAAAGAGCCCCGAGCATATTCAGGAATAAAAGAATAGCCAGCAAAATGCCCATCTCTGCCTGGAATTTTAAAGGTGAAAATGCCCACAAAACAAGGCCGAGCGTAAGAGTTGTTGCTATCTGAATAATAGATTTGCCGTTGGTGGTTATTGACCTGTATATTGCTTCGGCAAGCGTCCCACCTTTTTCTTTCTCTTCTATCAGCCGGCCTATAAAATAAATGCCATAATCCACCCCCAGCCCGATGCCCACGGAAGCAACCGGATAGGTGTTAACCGTGAGACCTATCTGGTAGGCAGCCATGAGGGCAAACGTAAGGACATTGGAAATGGCAAGAGGTATGGTAAGTATAAGCCCGGCAGTGATTGACTTGAATTCAAGCGCACAGAATAAAAACACCCCTGTCAATGCAAGAATGAGATTCAATAGCTGAGCATCTGCGATGACTTCGCGAACTGCCGCCTGTACCCCGACAGCGCCGCCGGCTAACCGGTACTTCCCTCCGGGCGGACCGGGATTTTTGGCTATATAGTCCTGTATGTGCTTAAACACGCCTTCAATTGTTTTGGGCATTTTATCGCGGCAATAGACTACTATATTTGCATAGGTTTCTTCCGTGTCCACATACTTATCCCAGGTGCCGGGCTCACCTGAGTGCAGAAGCCGGCGGGTAATAAAATGCAGGGCTTCATCTTCCCGGGGGAGATGAAAGCACTGTGGATCATCCTCATAGGTTGACATTAAATATCTTGGAACAGTACTGACTATTGACATGCCAAACATCACACGGTCATGCTGCATCATATACCGTGTAAACCTGTTCATCTCCCTGAGCGTTGAAGCCTGTGTAACAAATCCGCCTCCTTTTTCATCATCAAATTTCCCCCCGTCGCTCTCCAGAATAATATAAAGAGGATTGAGCAGAGGCATGCTGAATGTAATTCTGAATGCATCTTTGTTGTATCGATGAAAAGGCCATAGGATTGAAGACCCGGGCATAAAATCCCCAATGGTTATCTGCTGAGCGTAATAAAGTCCTATGATAGTCGTTGCTACGGTAACAGCAACAACATACCATTTCCCCCGCCGGGGTATCCAGCCTCCAAGCAAGCTGAGAAATCTGTCACGAGAGTCCTGACGTTCCCGGGTCAGCACTCTCCTCATATACTTCCTGAGTCGTTCTGTTTCTGGAATGAATGATAGAGAAAGCGGCGTAAAAATCACGGAGACAATAACTGTAGCAATGAACCAGAAACTGCATGCAATGGCAATGTTGGTATACACCGGTATTGACGCAATAGCAACCAGGGCAATGCCCAGTGCATCGGTAATAATGCTTGTAAAGCCGGGCAGAAACATGCTTGAAATCGTGGATACTGCCGCCGTCTGCGTATTTTGAACGTGCGCATACTCTTCCAGATAACGGCTTAAGCACTGCATGGAATGGCGTGCGGCCATAAGTGCAATGAGAAATGGCAAAACCAGCATAAGGGGATCGAGGTTGAATCCTGCAAGGGCCATAAAGCCCAATCCCCAGACAGCGCTTATTGCAGCAGACAATACCGGGAGAACCGCTGCCCGTATATTTCTATAGTATATAAAGAGCACTATGATGATGCTCAAAACCGTTATGCCGAGCACAATCATAACCTGGTTCATGAGCTGGTCAATATAGCCCATATGCATCGGCTCGCCGGCAATGCTGATGATATGATTTTCATCCTCGGTATGCTGCCTGATACGGCTGAGCTCATTGAACACCGTACGGTAGTTGATATCCTCTTCAAAAAAATCCACCATGATAAGGCTCTTTTTACTGTCATAGGATACATATTGCCCGTAGTACTGTGGATTGCTGTATATATTATCGCGAAGTTTATTCATTTCCTGCTCATTGCCCGGAATGTCAGGGTACATGAGCGGATCAATCTGCATGGTTCCTGAAGTGTATTTAAAGGTCTTCATTTTTGATACGGCAAGGGACCTGATTTTGTAGGGATCAGCTCCAGGTATTTTTTCAAGCTCGCGGGTTATCCATTGGATCTTAGAGAGAGTATCTTGATTGAAAACATCACCCGTGCGGACCTGGACCATAATGAGGACCTGATTGGAACCGCCAAAAATACTCCTTATTTTATTATGGATTTTTATGTAGGGGTGTTTCTGAGGCAGCAGGTCAGACAATATTGTTTTTACCGATAAATTGGTAAGCGCATACATGAAAAAACAGGTGATAATACTGATAATGACTAGAATCAAGAGGCGCTTACGAACAATAAATTCAGCAAATTTTTTCACTGTCTCTGATCCTTTTTAGAAATTGTTATCTTAACTTAATATGTCAACAGTTTATGTGCTGCTGGTGTCAGGGACTACCACATGCCCTGGAAGCTATTTATTAACCAGCAACCAGCCTTTACCCGGTGAGTTCGCTGCTTTTATAGTTAATAGTCTGGATCAGACTACAATAAAAAAAATTAACGTCAAACTGTTATGACAAATTTACGTCGTTCCTCCTTGAGCTTTGCTGCATTGACAACTTCAAAAGTTCTGTTTCTCATTGCCGGGTTGCTTAATGCATCGACACATACACGGGCAATGTGCTCTCTTTTGACCAGCCCGGAAATTTTACCGCCCTCCCCGAAAACAACAGCATCCGGTAATTCTTTTTCCGTATATCCTCCGGGTCGAATAATTGTATAGGTAATGCCGCATGTCCTGATGAAATTTTCAGACTTTTCCTTCATTCTAAGTACTGGTCCCATTGCTATGCGGTACAGCCATGGAACAGCCCCCCTGCTGTTGCCAACGCCCGTTGAAGATATAACCACCATATGCTGCAATCCCTTTGACTTTGCAGCTCGTGCAATGTTCTGATTACCTAAATTATCGATCCGGTTGTTTTCTTTTTTGCTAAACGGTTTTTTTGACCCAATCGCACTTATCACATAGTCGGCACTCTCCATCAGCATTTCAAGAGACGCAGTTGAATCAAGATTTCCTTGTACTAACTCTATATCGGGATGGATGAGACCTGATGGCTTTGGTGGGTCAAAGGGAGGCACAAGCAGAGCCCGGACCCGATAGCCTCGGTGCAACAATTCTTTTATAATACATCTGCCGGCCCTTCCTGTAGCGCCTGCTACAACAACTGTTTTTCTGATGGTGTTCCGGGTAGTGTTAATCATTTTGTTCTTTCAGCTTTGTCCGAAAAAATGTTTTGCATTCTGCCATAAAATAAACCGATGACAGGCTTCATAAGAGTCAAAACTTCACTAAAAAATTTATTTCCGAAAGGAGTAAGTGCGTAATACTTTCTGTTTGCCCCCTGCGACGAAGGCTTTTCAGAGCTTTTTAAAATCTTCTCCTTCTCAAGAGACCTTAATTTTTTATATAAATTATTAAGATCGATATCAAAAGCACCGCCGGTGACCTGATATACCTGGTGCTTTATTTCATAGGCGTATTTTGGCCCTTGCGCTATTAGCGAAAGCACAACAAACTGTAAAAAACCACGCTTGATATCAAAGAGCAGTTGCTCCATATGACGTTCGATGATTGATTGATTTTTTTTCATTATTATAGCTATAAACTAGAGGGTCTTCACATTTAATATTGTGGGTTGCCGGATCACCCCTAACCCCTCCTTGTCAAGGAGGGGGATTAACAGATGCCTCCCCTTGGCAAGGTCAGGAGGGGTCAAACGCTAAAATCAGATGCGAAGGCGCACTAATTTCTTGGTTCAACAGCATTCGCATTTAAAGGGACAAAATATTCTGTTTTGTGCCTGAAGCACTAGTGTTTATCTGTAATTAAGAAAAAGATGAAAACATAAATTATTGTTCAATTTCTCTTACAACCTTAAAAGCCCCCCACACGGCATCCATAATCCGGCCGGGCTCCACACAGTCACCTATGCTGAAAATATTCTGTCTGTTGCCTATAGCAGTGCTCAGACTGTTCTCCGATATGAAACGGCCTGCAAAAACAAGACTGTCCACTGCAATCTTTTTCTCTGTACCGTTTTGCCTGGCTACCACACCATCTTTTTCAAGTCTTACCGGCACTGTGCCTTGCAGCACATCGATATTGGCTGCCCGTATCATCAGCAAAAGCATTTCGCGGTTATTGTGGTCAAAGTGGTCGCTAGCCAGTGCGTCGGCATCACCCCTGGTACTGAGGGTAACCTGCTTGCCCTGTTGCACCAGGTAAATCGCAGTTTCACATCCAATAATACCGCCGCCCATGACCAGTATTTTTTCTCCTTGCGGCTCCCTGCCGCTCAAGACCTGAGTTGCCGTCAG
>CAYNVA010000436.1:0-4641 GCA_964400575.1 uncultured Thermodesulfobacteriota bacterium
GCCGAGCGCGGTTATATGGCAGTTCAGGTCGCAGCGGGAATTTCGGTCAAGTCGCTGGCCGCCCGCTCCGGCATCGGCGCCTACGGCAAGAACGGCGTCATTCTGACTCCGGAGCTGGGCAGCTGGCTCGGGATCATGCTGATCGTGACCGATGCGCCGCTTGAGCCTGACACGCCCATGAGCGATCAGTGCGGGGCCTGCACCCTGTGCATGAAGGCCTGCCCCACGGGAGCCCTTGACACGCCCTACACATGCGATATCGAGCGGTGCCTTACGCTCCATCTGGTCAACAACAAGGGAGACATTCCCTACGAGATGCGCGAAAAAGCTGGCGCCAATATCGCCCAGTGCAACATCTGCCTTGACGCCTGCCCCAAAAATAAAAAGCTCGCCGTCCAGACCGAGATGGACAATCCCGAAGAGCTTGCCTATCCTGAGATTGCTAGCCTTGTGAACATAACGCAGGAGCGCTACCAGCAGATGTTCGGCGACAAGTTTTTTGATTTTGTGTTCATGGATAAAAAATATATTCAGCGCAATGCCGCCGTAGCCCTGGGCAACTACGGCGATCCGGCCTATATCCCGGACCTCCGGCAGGCTCTTGCCGCAGACCCGGAGGAGATCGTGCGCAGCCATGCTGCCTGGGCTCTTGGCAGAATTGGCACGGCCGGGGCACGGCAGGCGCTTGAGACCTGCCGCAACGATTCCTCTGCCGCGGTGCAGGCAGAGATCGCGCGTTCTCTCAAGCGGCTTTAATCCCTGCGGGCACGCTGTTTTTTCTTTGCATCATCGTTGCCGGCTGCTATCATTGCTGCAAAAGGTAAACAGCCTGCAGACCCGTCATGATTATTCAAACCTATGAACAGAATCCGCAGCCGCGCGCTATCCGCACGGCCGTCGAGGTAGTGCGGGACGGCGGGCTCATCGTCTACCCGACAGACACCATCTACGGCCTTGGCTGCGACCTGCACAATAAGCGGGCCCTTGAAAAGCTGTACCGCATCAAGGGCATGGTCGAGAAAAGCCCGCTGAGTTTCATCTCCCCGGATTTAAGCAGAGTATCCCGGTATGCCCAGGTCGGCAACCGCGCCTACCGCATCATGAACAAATGCCTGCCCGGCCCCTTTACCTTCATCCTTCCGGCCATGAAGGAGGTCAACCGCTACATGCTCTACAAGCGCAGGCAGATCGGCATCCGCGTGCCGGCAAGCAATGTGTGCCGCATGCTCACGCAGGAGCTGGGCAACCCCATCGTCAACACAAGCGTTCCGCTGTGGCGGGAAAAGGTGCTCAACTCGGGCGAGGTGATAGATGAATACTTCGGCGCTCAGATCGATCTGGTTCTCGACATCGGGGTGCTGGTGAGCGAGCCCTCGACCATTGTGGATCTTTCGGGCGACGAGTTTGCCGTCACGCGGCAGGGCAAGGGCGAGATAACACTGTAAGGGCTACTGCAGACACAGCCGGCTCCCGGTTCCAGTTCCCCGTGTTTTGCATTCCCCGTGTTTTGCAATTGACAAAACTCTCGGAGCGTTATACCTTTATCCTAAAATGTATAACGCAGCAATGGAGCAGGCCTCATGAATCTCACCGTTTCAAACAAGGGCTGGGTCGTCATACCGGCGGAATTCCGCAAAAAATACCGGCTGCAGCCGGGGACAAAAGTCAGGATGGTCGACTACGGCGGTGTGCTTGCCGTGGTGCCCGTGCTGCATGATGCTGTTGCGCAGGGCTATGGCCTGTTGAAAGGCACGGGCTCACTGACAAAAGCGCTTCTGCTGGAACACCGCAAGGAACACAGGCGTGGCAAGTAAAGAAAGCTCCTATGTGCTGGACAGCTTTGCCGCGCTGGCCTATCTCGAGGGTGAGCTTTCGGCCGACCTGGTTCGCGTGATTCTGCAAGACGCTCACGCGGGCCGCTGCCAGGTTTTCATGTCGCTTATAAACCTGGGCGAAGTGCTCTACATCACCGAGCGGGAGCAGGGTCTCACCAAAGCGCAGGCGGCACTGGCCGCAATCGGGCAACTCCCCATACGAATCCTTCCTGCAACACAGGCGGCCGTTTTCGCAGCGGCTCATATCAAAGCGCAGTACCTCGTTTCCTATGCCGATGCTTTTGCCATTGCTGCAGCCCGGGAGCACGATGCCGCCGTAGTCACGGGCGATCCGGAATTCAGGCAGGTGCAGGATAGTGTCAGGCTTGAATGGCTTGTCAAAAAACCTCGATCCGTAAAACCCCGCTAATGCAACACGACCCAAAACAAAATATTTAAATCAGCTTTTTGCTTCTATTTCTATTTTGAGCTGAGATTGCTTTTCGCCGCAGCACATGTTGGGCGCTCGTGCCATTATTTTTTCTATTCGAGACTGCATCAGCGCTGCGGCTTGAACACCAGGCAGGAAAGCGGGGGCAGTGTCAGGCGGAGAGAAAAAGGTCTGCCGTGACAGGGTATCTTCTCTGCCTGCAGGCCGCCGGCATTGCCCATATTGGTGCCGCCATACAGCGCGGAATCGCTGTTGAGCACCTCGCTGTACCAGCAGGCCCACGGCGCGCCCACGCGGTAGCCCAAGCGGGGCACGGGCGTGAAATTGCAGACAATGATCAGGCAGTCCTCAGGATTTTTCGCCTTGCGCATGAATGCCACGATGCTTGACTCCCAGTCGCTGAAATCAATCCATTCAAACCCGCCGTGGTCAAAATCAAGCTCGTAGAGCGCAGGCTCCCTGCGGTAGAGGCCGTTGAGCTCGCGCACAAAAGCCTGCAGCTTTTTGTGCGGCTCATACTGCAGCAAATGCCACTCCACGCTTGCGTTGTGGTCCCATTCGGCCCACTGCCCGATGTCCGATCCCATAAACAGATGCTTCTTGCCGGGATGGGCAAACATATAGCCGAGCAGCACGCGCAGATTGGCAAACTGCTGCCACCGGTCGCCGGGCATTTTGCCGATGAGGGCGCCCTTGCCATGCACGACTTCATCGTGGGACAGGGGCAGAACGAAATTTTCGTGAAACGTGTACAGCAGGGCAAACGTGAGCATGTTGTGCTGGTGCTTGCGGTAGACAGGGTCTTTTGAGATATAGGCCAGCATGTCATGCATCCAGCCCATGTTCCACTTGAGCGCAAACCCCAGGCCCCCCAGATAGGTGGGCCGCGAAACAGCGGGCCAGGCTGTTGACTCCTCGGCGATCATGAGCACGCCGGGATAGCGGCTGTACACGATTTCATTCAGGCGCTGCAGGAAGTGCACGGCATCGATATTTTCCCGGCCGCCGTAGCGGTTGGGAATCCACTCTCCCTGTTCGCGCGAGTAGTCAAGGTAGAGCATGGAGGCAACGGCATCCACGCGCAGCCCGTCTATATGATATTTTTCAAGCCAGAACAGAGCATTGGCCGTGAGGAAATTGCGAACCTCGTTGCGGCCGTAGTTGAAAATAAGCGTGTTCCAGTCGGGGTGAAAGCCCTGCCGGGGGTCGGCATGCTCGTACAGGGCTGTGCCGTCGAAACGGGCAAGGGCATGGCTGTCGGTGGGGAAGTGGGCAGGCACCCAGTCAAGCAGCACGCCGATACCGTTTTGGTGGCAGCGGTCGATAAGATACATGAGGTCCTCGGGCTTGCCGAAGCGCGGGGTGGGGCTGTAGTAGCCCGTCACCTGGTAGCCCCAGGATGGATCATAGGGGTGTGCGGCAAGGGGCATAAACTGGATATGCGTATAGCCCATGTCCAGCACATAATCGACAAGCAGGCAGGCGGCTTCCCGGTACGTGAGCGAGCGGCCGGCCTCTTCGGGAACGCGGCGCCATGATCCAAGATGCACTTCATAGATGGAGATGGGCTTGCCGAGCTGGTCCTGCGCATCGCGCTGCCCCATCCACTGGCCGTCTGACCAGAGGTAGGTGTCAAGAGAGTATGCCACCGAGGCGGTTTTGGGGCGAAGCTCGCTGAAAAAGCCGTACGGGTCAGCCTTGATGATGATGGCGCCGTCGGCAGCCCGCAGCTCGTATTTATACAAGCCGCCCTCCTGAAAATCAGGAATGAAAAGTTCCCATACGCCCGACATGCCCCGCGCGCGCATGGGATGCCGCCTGCCGTCCCAGCAGTTGAAGTCCCCCACCACGCTCACGCGCAAGGCATTGGGCGCCCAGAGGGCAAAGCAGAAGCCCTCAGCGCCGGCGTGCAGGATTTTGTGCGCGCCGAGGCGTTCGTACACCTCCAGGTGATTGCCTTCATTGAACAGGTGCAGGTCAAAGTCCGACAGCACGGGCGCAAAGCTGTACGGGTCGCGGATGGTGACCGGCGGGCCGGCGCCGTAGTGCAGCTCCAGGGCATAATCGAAAAATTCCGTGACGCCTTGAAAGACCGCTTCAAAAAAACCTTCTTTTTGTACGCGCGTCATCTGCCTGCCCGGGCCTGCCTGCAGGGGCATCACCCAGGCCTCTTGTACCTCCGGCAGAAATGCCCGCACCGCAAGCCCCGGAGCACCAGCCTGCGCCACCTCATGCATACCCAGCACGGCAAACGGATCATGATGCTCGGCTGAGATGATTTTTTTTATCTGGTAAGGTGAAACAGTCGCTTTCATAGAGCTTTCAGCTGGTTAGAAAATAAATGGTTGGGGTCTTTAGAAAAAAAGCCGGGATTCA
>CAYNVA010000437.1:0-2339 GCA_964400575.1 uncultured Thermodesulfobacteriota bacterium
GAAATAGCCAATGCCGCAGACACCTACCAAAACGGCACTATAACCCATGTCAACAAACGTGCAGAAAAAGCAGGGATCAGGCCGGGCATGCGCGTTGCTGAGGCCGTTGATATCCTGCGGCCATATCTGAACTCGCAAAAAAACTAACCCACCACATGGACTACCTTACCCTCACCGTCACCGCTCTTGCCCTAGCCATGGACGCCTTCGCCGTGAGGCGCCATAACGTCACATACCTATCTCCTGCATCCTGGTGCCGAGCCGCGTGAACAAAGTCCTAATAAACGGCATCTGGTCATAATGGTGGCCAACCGAGATGCCCGGGACCATGGGCCTGAGCACCAGTGCGCCATGATCCAGGTTCGGCAGCACCAGGTATTCAACGCCTTCACGGGGAATTATTGACGCATGGCTGTCAACAAAGCCGTCGTTTCTGATATTCTCCCGCCGCCACTTTCCCTTGCTCAGCGCAACCAGCACATTGGGGCCAACGATAGTATACGGAAAATATCTGGGCACATAGGTGCCCACGGAAACGACTGCCATGCTCCGGGCTAGCCGGTCAAAAGCATCTTTGATCGGCGTGCCGGTTTTTGCGGTCGCTGCATTTTTGTCGGTAAAATAATAGTTTTGGCGGTAGCTGTTGGAAAGCAGCGCATAGTGGTACATCGAATGCAGCGTCACATTGTCGGCATCAAATACTTCCGACTGGTGACTTGTTATGACGCGATTGATATAATACTGTACATAATCATCCCCCTGCATATTCTGCTGCTTGGCAATATTCTGAAGCCCTGCCTCTCCGGAAAAATCACCCTGCACGAACGTATTGATGAGCGCGACCCCCTTGATTTTCTTGAAAATGCGCTCCCTCTTCTCCGTTGTCCAGCCCCTCACCGTGGCATTTGCCAGCATCAGATATTCGGGCGTGCCGGGCACATGCCCGTTGAGCAGCTCAACAAGGAAGTCAGCAATATTAATGCCGCCGAAGCTGTGTCCCATGAGAATGTAATTTTTCCGGGAAGCATTATCCGCCCCTGCCTGCTGTGCCTCAAGTTTATCGATAGTGTGGGCAAGCAGATTTATTTTGTCAAGCCGGTCGCCGGCAAAGCAGGGGTCATCGTCCAGGGAGAACTGAAGCCGCGTGAAGGATATATCGTTTGAGCCGAGAAACTGCTCATAGGTAAGGTAGGCGTCAAAAAATGTATCATAATACATTTCAGGGTCCTGTTCGTAGGCCGGGCACACTTCATTGTCAAACGCCCACTCGACCTGCTCTTCTAGTTTGGGAAAGCTGTCGAACAAAGCCTGTACATCAAAAGATTCCTTGCCTTCCCCACAGTAACCCATCAGCTCATCCAGGAAGTCAAAATCCCCGCCGGGCAGCATAATCACATGGTAGTTGCGAAGCTTCTTGACTGCACCGTAATTAAAAAGGAACGAGTCTGAGGCAGCATCAGAGACACAGCTCTTATGGGGAAGCTTGCCGGCATTGCATTTCATGAATTTCATGAATGTTGATGAGATATCACTGCCCGTAAGATCATAGTTTTCTTTTTTATTTTTTGCCAACCGGCCGGGATCCGCGGCTGATGCAGCCAATGGAAGTATGAGAATCACTGCTGCCGCAAGTATCAGTCCGCATGCAACCAAATTCTGTTTTTTCATCCTGTCATCTCCTGTGCATCTGGTTTAGTCGTAAAACTGCCCTGAGATTGCCGTATGCATGAGCGCACCATTTTTACGTTTCGGCGCAAATAAATAAGAGGAACGAAAAAGCGCGTCAATGTTCAATGTGCCTGAACAATACTATTATCACATAAAACAGGTTTATTCCCCAAGGAAAAACATGCTGCAGCAATGGCTGCCGCTGCCTCAGCGCTGAACATGCAGACAGAAAAAAAATTAGATTAATCTCCGGGCATATGGCATACTGCGCCCATATTTGCTGGAAACCGGATAACAGGACGCATGCGACAGGCATGGATTCTTTAACACTGATCGGTACCGCTCTTGCCCTTGCCATGGACGCCTTTGCCGTGGCCGTTGCTGTTGCAATCTCCCTGAACAGCCATACCTGGCGCCACACGCTGCGCCTGAGCTGGCATTTTGGCATGTTTCAGGCGCTGATGCCCATAACGGGGTGGCTTCTCGGCGAGGCCATTGTAAAATACATCGGCAGTCTCGGCAACTGGATAGCCTGCGGCATTCTCTGCCTGCTCGGGGGCAAGATGATCTGGGAGTCTTTCCACGAAGAAGACATCATGCGCGATTTCGACCCCACACGGGGAATGAGCCTTATGGGGCTCTCCATCGCCACCAGCCTTGATGCTTTTGCC
>CAYNVA010000438.1:0-3161 GCA_964400575.1 uncultured Thermodesulfobacteriota bacterium
CCGTGTAGCTTCCGCTGAATCCTGCCAAAGCAGGACCGCGAAACTGTTTAACCGGAACGGCCTTTGCGGGCATTGCGGGTGCGGCTGCTCCTCCCGGGGTCTGCTTGCCGGGATTGGCCCAGTCTTTTTCCGGTGTTCCCCGTGCGCCATTGGCTGTTCGCATGCACAGATATTCCTGGTCTCCATAAACCATATATACGCCGGATTTTTTAGTTTTCAAATTATAGGTGTCGGTCATGTTATCACGGGTGAAGGTGGTGGTTTGTTCGTAGCTGTCCGGGAGCTTGTCCTCGCAATTCCAGCGCCAGTGATCTGTGGGGTGAATATAGACGCAGCTGTTGTCGGTATCCTTATCGGAATCCGGTGCTGTAAAAACACCGCCGTCCCAATTTTCTTTTACCAACTTGTGTGTGGATTCGTGGGCTATTACTTCAGCAGCGGTATCTATGCCTTTCACCGTAGGACCGCCAAAACTCTCAGTTCCAAAATGTGTTCCGATAAGCACAATCGGGGCATTATAATGCATGCCCGATGCTATTTTGCCAAGATCGATATTTCCGGTACTAGGGTCATAGGCCCCATAGCCGGTATCAGTGGGGTCATACCATATTGCCGGAGCCGGAACGAATCCCGGCACAGCTTCATCAATTTTCCAGTACTTGAACCAGTTCGGTTCGCTGCTGGCATTGGTTGGATCGGTGAGAGCATCCCGCTTAAAAAAGAGATTAAATTCTTTTTCCGCCTGGTCAGTGCCGGTAAGATTGGTCGTCGTGTTTTTATAGGTGAGCGTGCAGGCTATCTTTTTTTTCCCGTGAGTTCCGGCTGCGGGCTTGAAGGTGAATGAATAGGGGGCTGTTTTCTTAACCACTGCTTTTACCAAATCAACGGTCCCCTTTTTAACGTCAGTCAGAGTGAAGTTGGCGCTTACCACTTCATAGCCGGCCACCTCTTCAACAACCGCTTCTATCTCAACATTATTTTCGGTCATGGGAGTATCTGCAGGGGTTATTTTAATCTCTTTAATCGTGGGGCCTTTTTCAACCTCCAGCCGCAGCTCGCCCCAGTCGCACTCCATGCACCAGCCGTTCGCGCTGTCTACGGTAATCACTATGGCATTGGCAGTATTGGATGCGCTCTTGTTAATCCACGCAGGATCGACATCAAAGGTCACCGAGCTCCACTGGTCATTGGCGCCTGTAAGATAGGTGACCGGAGTTGTCAGTTGATTTCCGTTAAAAGCGACTGTATCGCGTTCGCATGGCCCCGACCAATAAGCCGAGCAGTCATAATCAATATCGTAAACGGCAAGGGCAAGTTTGGCCGATTTAATGGTGCTGTTGTCAAGTCCGGTGACATTGATAGTAAAAGAGACCGGGCCGGTGCAGTCGTAATAGTCCAGCCCTTCGCCACTGTCGGTCCTGAATGTTACGTTGCTGCCAGATGTGGCCATCGGCTCAACAGGAAATGTGATTAAAGAACTGCCCTCAGGTGGGCCGTTTTCGGGATTGTCGCCGCCGGACCATGCTGTTCCGGACAGCAGGATCGCAAACAATAGGACAAGAACGGATTGAAACGCGAATTTCAGAGAGCAATGTTTTTTTGTGTGCGCCATGATGATCCTCCTCAAAAAATGGTTATTAAATTTTAAATATTTAATTAAAATTATTTTTAGCAGTAGATCACCTACTGCAACTTTGCTTCATGATTGACTGCTAGCCTTTATTACTGGAGTGCAACTCGCATTATGTTCAAACAGAAAATTCCATTAAAGGTTTCAGCGTTACGGATTCTATTAATTTCTAGGTAACCTACATTAATTATATCCTTTAAATTAGAAAAAGCAATAGCGCTGGTTATCTCCAAAGCTCCAAGAACATGCAGTAACGGAACCAATGCGTCGATTGGATTCCCCACGCGTTGACTTTATACGGCCTAATAAGTAGTTAGTAATACAAAATTAATGCCACAAGGATGCATCTATGCATAAATAAATTTTATCAAGTATTTTAGATTAGTTAGCAATTCCCACAATAGACATTTCATACAATTGCAAGCTGAGAAGTGTATTGCGGTACACTTGTATATCAAAACACAAGTGTTTTAAGATGCAATTATGGAGACGTGAAGAAAATGGGGTCAAATCTTTATCTTGACAATTCAATGGGGAAACGGTAGAAGGATGGCATGGCACGAGCGTTAAGAATTCAATTTTCGGGGGCATATTATCACGTAACGTGTCGTGGAAACGAGCGGCGTGAAATATTTAAAGATGCAGAAGACAGAAAGATCTTCAAAGCCAAACTGCAATTATCACTGGAGGTATACGGGGTAGAATTATTATCATATGCACTAATGAGTAATCATTTTCATCTGCTTATCTGCACTCCCCAAGGCAATCTTGCCCAGTTCATGAAACATTTCAACATATCCTATACATCAGCCTACAATCGACGGCATAAACGTAACGGTCATTTATACCAAGGCAGATACAAAGCCTTTTTAATCGATGCAGATAACTATTTATTAGCCGTAAGCCGGTATATACATCTAAATCCAATCCGGTTGAAAAAATATTCCGGCTATACAGCCAACGAGCAATGGGAAGAGCTGCAAAAGTATGCCGATAGCAGCCTGGCAGGATATTGCAGTGAAAGCAGAAAAGAGGAGTTTGTACAGTACCCGATGGTGCTGGAGTATATGGGTGGCGATAGCAGAAAAGGACGTAAAGGCTATAAGCAATTCATGCAGGAGGGTATATGCCAAGGGGGTGACAGTCCGCTCATCATGGGCCGTGGCAGCGGAATAATTGGAGAAACTGAATTTATTGAATGGATAAAAGCAAAAGTATTGGGAGATACGGGAGACAAAAGGGAACAACCTGCCCTGATGAAATTACGGAAGAGCCTGGAGCCTGAAGCGGTAATGGCGGGATTTGTTGAGATAACGGGCAAACAGGCAGAGGAGTTGTGTCAGCGCGGGAGCCATACAGTGGAAAGAGCACTTTTAATGGAGGTGCTATACCGGTGTTGTGATATAACGCAGCCCGAGATAGGGCGTTTAGTTGGGGGTGTTGATTACAGTGCCGTGAGTCAGGCCCGAAAGCGGTTGCAGGAAAAGATGGTGAATGACAAAAAGCTGAAGCAGAAATGCGACAAAATTGT
>CAYNVA010000439.1:0-2593 GCA_964400575.1 uncultured Thermodesulfobacteriota bacterium
GTATCGGGCGGCGTGGTGGATAGCTGCACACCCGGAAGCATAACCGCCGAAGTTTGCAACGGCAAGGATGACGACTGCGACGGTGCAATTGATAATGGGTTGACTTTTATGACTTATTATCTGGATGCCGATAACGACACGTATGGCAATGCTGATAATTCGACGGTTGCCTGCGCAGCCCCTGAGGGTTATGTCGATAACCTGACGGATGACAACACAACTGCTTTTGACTGCGACGACAATGCTTCTGATGTAAATCCGGGCGAAGAAGAAGTGTGTGATGACGGCATCGACAACAACTGCGACAATAAGACGGATGACAACTGCACTATCTGTACAGATGCAGATGGCGACGGCTTCAAGGTAGGCGCAGGTTGTACGCCGCTGGACTGCGACGATACTGATCCTGACCTGACCGATACCTGCCCCACATGCGCAGTTAAGGTTGTTCCGAAGAAGATTTTCAAACTGTTTGCTATCATCAACCCGATACATCCGTATGTGATCAGTGCCGCCAGGGACAGCGGTGTTGAATTCGCACGGCCGATCGATATCGACTGGGGTACGGATGCCATCAATGACATCATCAGGGTGAAAATCGGCAAGAGAATTATCTTCGGTTTTCTGCTGGTGCGTCCGTTCAAGCTTGTAGCAGGAGAGTTTGATGTGGCCGTCATTTTTGGCGCCGCAGATACCTTCTGCGCAGGAACGATCGAGGTAAAGTAATCCGCCGGTTTTACCGTCTGGTTACTGAATGATTTGTAGGTAAAAGGCCCGATGCATAAGGCATCGGGCCTTTTATTTTGGTGCGCCCGGCAGGGGTGCGCACCGCGCACCAATGACTACACCCACCCTGACTTCTGTTCGTTAGTTGTTGATCGTTAGTCGTTGTTCGTTGGTTGTTGTTCGTTAGTCGTTGATCGTTGGTTGTTAACGAAAAACTATGAACGATAAACGATCAACAACCTTAAACCCTGACTTCCTGATCGTTAGTCGTTGATCGTTGTTTCAATATGCTTAATGTAGGGGCGGGCTTTATGCCCGCCCGCAGGAGGGGATAAACCCCTCCCCTACGGTTGGGAAAATATTTAATTCAAGATTGGTAATGCTTTCGTAAAAAGCCAAAAAAGCATTATTTTGTCAGGATGGGCATAATATGTAATTGCGACACAGTCTCCCCGGAGGGTGGGTGCAACCCGCTTTTGATGCATTGAACTGCCTTCCGCCCCCTGGCTTTTAGCGATGCGGTTTTAAAAATTCAGAAAAAATTTTCAACAAACCGTAAAAATTTTGAAACCATCTGTTGTGCAATGTGTTATGTAATAAAAGTTCAAGATGCGTTTGACACAGCGGGAGCTACCGGGCATATTTTTTGCCCAGCTCAGGAACAACCTTGTGCTGTAATAGACCAGCGCCTGAACAAAAGGTCATTTTTTTGCAGGTTAGGTTAAGCCCGGAAGAAACCGTTGGGTTTCGTACCTCAACCCAACCTATGCAATTTGCACTATTTGAGTAGAGACAGGTTTCAAACCTGTCTCACAATCGCCAAGGGCGAACCCAACAAATTTATGGTCCAATCGTTCAGACACTGATTAACCAGCGCCTGCAAAAGAGCAGTTATTTAATTGTTTTTTTTACATGCCAGAAGTACCATGACACAAAGTTATGGAAGGGGGATATCTTTTTAAGTAGTGACAGGTTTTAAACCTGTCTCTACAATCGTCAGGGCGAACCCAACAAATCCATGGCAGGTGGTTTTCGTTTCTGACACAAAACAGTTCTTTGCATGCTTACGGGCATAGTTGCCGAGCATGTTTAAAGGCAAAAGTCAGAAAAAAAGCTAAAAAAAAAGCTGAAAAAACCACTTGATTTTACGGATGTTTTTGGCTATTAATCAATAATACCATAATAAACATAAAAAAATGTTGACATTCCAGTTAGGGTTTTGGTAAAAAACATCCCTACATGTTTTTTACATTTTTTTTCAATTACATTTTAAAAAAATTATGCATTCACAAGGGTGCTGTATATAAAAGCAGTTGTGTTTTCACGACACAATAAATAACTAATTTCAGGAGGAGAAGGTATGAAAAAGAATGTTTTAGTAGCAATGGCGGCTCTGGCCTTGATGCTGTGCTCTGTGCCAGTATTTGCGCAAGGCACCTGCGCTGACTGGAAGGGGCAATGGATTTTTAACTATGGCGGCAGCGACAACCAGACAGTCAATTTTACCTACGGCTGCGATTCTCAGGCAACATGCGGCGGTGTTTATGACTGTAAGGCCATGGGCGTAAGGGTATCTGATAATCAGCCGGTCATGATATCAAAAGTCATTTATAGTGACATAACGTATGCTTATCAAGAAACTTATACACCTGGTTCAGGCGGTGCTTATGACCGTATACCGGTCTCCGATTTTACCGGCATATCTTTTGACAATGTCACCCTACCGCAAACGGGAGGCCCTCTGACCGATCCGCTTAACTCGGGCCTGACCTTCGGCAGAAAGATCGGCCCTGCACCTGCTGCCGGCGTGTGCCAGGACTGGCTCGGAAAATGGAATGTTAAGTATTATAATACCACCCTTCCAATT
>CAYNVA010000440.1:0-3581 GCA_964400575.1 uncultured Thermodesulfobacteriota bacterium
TCCCCTCGGATGTGTACCGCATGGCCGAGCCCCTGCACGCTCACTGGCTGCGCATGAACTATGTTAAACCCTTGAAGCGGTGGCTTAAATACCTGAGCCCGCGGCATATGGCGATCCTTGGCATCGAGAGCGCCATTTTCAAGCCCGGCAGCTACCGCCGCATTATCGCCATATCAAAGCTGTGCCGGCAGCAGCTCATGCACTATTACGGGGTGCCGGAAAGCGCGATCAGGCTCATCTATAACGGCGTTGACCTGCAGCAGTTCAACACGGCCGGACACGGCCGCATGCGCATTGCCGCGCGTGCCCGATTAGGCATTGCCGAAACAGACCCGGTGCTGCTGTTTGCGGGCAATGATTTCAAGCGCAAGGGCCTGCAGTTCGCCCTGCAGTATGCCCTGGCGCTGCGCGGTCGGGGGCAGAGCCCGTGGCTGCTTGTCGCGGGCCGGGGCAATCAGGCGCCCTATGTGCGCATGGCGCGCCATAAGCGCTTTGCCGACCGGCTGGTGTTTCTCGGAAGCCTAGCCGACATGCGCGAGGCTTATCACTGCGCCGACCTGCTCGTGCACCCGGCTCTTTACGAGCCTTTCGGCAATGTCTGCCTCGAGGCCATGGCCTGCGGCCTGCCCGTTGCCACGTCGCGCCTGACAGGAGCCTCCGATATCATCGACAGCGGTGCAAGCGGCATTGTTGCAGACCGGCCCTGGGATATAGAGGCTATAGTATCGGATATTTCCACGGCTCTTGATCGCGGCCGCGCCGTGCTCAAAGCTATGGCTGAGCGGGCTGCACAGCGCGCCGCGGAATTCCCCCTTGAGCGCAATGTTGATGAAACGCTCGACCTCTACCGCGAGATATTGTCAGAAAAGGGAGCGGCGCCATGAGCGGCCCTCTTCCCTCTATCCGCAGCAACCCCGACGGCACAGCCTTCAACGAGGCCTTTGCAGAAGCCATTCGAGACAACGGCCTTCTCGATTATAACGCCATGATGGCTCTTGACCGGGGGGGGGTCGTCAAGCATGCAATTCCGCAGCGGAAAACAGTTGTCTTCACGCTGCGCGATGGAAACCGCGCCTATCTCAAACGGCACTTCCCGGCAGGACTTTTTTTCGCCCTTAAAAAATTTCTCCTGCCGTCGTTCGAGCCGACGGCTTTTGATGAATTTGAAAACATCATTGCTTTTCACCGGGCCGGCCTGCCGACAGTTACGCCCATAGCCGCGGGGCGGCAGAGGGGATCATATCTGATAACGCACGCCCTTGACGGCTGCACAAAACTGGATGACTATCTGGGGCAGGCAAAGCTCACTCCCAGGGCTAAAGCGGAGCTGATTTCCAGCCTTGCCGACGTGATACAAAAGATGCATGCCGCCGGATTCAATCACCGCGACCTGTATTTGTGCCACATTCTGCGCGATGAAGCCGGGAAATTGTACATTGTGGATCTGCACCGCGTGCAGCGCCGGGCGCGAGTTCCCGAGCGCTGGCTGGTGAAAGATATTGCCGCCCTCAACTATTCCGCCCCTGCCGGCATCATCTCCCGCACGGACCGCCTGCGGTTTTTAAAAGCCTATCTCGGCACGGAGCGCCTCGCGGGCCGCGATAAGAGGTTTGTATTAAAGGTTTTGAAAAAGACTCAAAAGATGGTAAAGCATAATGCGAGGTGCGGATAAAGCGGTGCGCGCAGCGCACCCTACAGTATGTTCTGCCGGATCTACCGTGACGGACTTCGTCCGGCCTGCGAATGCGGACAAATTAAAAAACAACCATTGACAATCAACGAAGCCATAGAGGGTTACATGCGCGATTCGTTTCTGGTATTCGGAAGCCCCATCATTGAAGAGCCTGAAATTCAGGAAGTGGTCGACTGCCTGCGCTCGGGCTGGATTTCAACCGGCCCCCGCGTGGGGAAATTTCAGGAAATATTCAAGGCCTATATCGGCACGAAATACGCCTTCGCCCTCAACTCTTGCACTGCGGGGCTGCACCTCTCGATGATCGCCGCTGGCCTGAAACCAGGCGATGAGGTTATCACCTCGCCCATGACATTTGCCGCTACGGCAAACTCGGTTGTGCATACGGGCGCGACGCCGGTCTTTGCCGATGTCGACCGCGCCACCATGAATATCGACCCGAAGGAAATTGAAAAAAAAATTACCGAAAAGACACGGGCTATCATACCCGTGCATCTGTGCGGCAGGCCCTGCGACATGGACCCCATCATGGAAATAGCCCGGCGGCATAAGCTGCTGGTCATCGAAGACGCGGCCCATGCCATCGAGTCGCAATACAAAGGCAGAAAAATCGGCGCCATCGGTGACATCGGCGTTTTCAGCTTTTATGTCACTAAAAACATCGTAACCGGCGAAGGCGGCATGGTCACGACCAATGTCGACGGGTATGCCGAAAAGATCGAGACCTACGGGCTGCACGGTATGAGCCGCGGGGCATGGAAGCGCTATTCCGACGAGGGCTTCAAGCACTACCAGATCGTGTTCCCCGGCTTCAAATACAATATGATGGATATTCAGGCCGCCATGGGCATTCACCAGATGGGCCGCATCAATGCCTACTACAGCCGTCGCCGGGAAATATGGAAGCGCTATGATGAGGCTTTCAAAAATCTTCCCGTAGAAATACCGGCGCCCCCCCAGGCCGACACCAAACATGCACTGCACCTGTATACGATACTGGTGAAGCTTGAGGATGTCACCTGCGACCGCGACGCTATTCAGCAGGCCCTGCACGAGGAAAAAATCGGCACGGGCATTCACTATATCGCTCTGCACACGCATCCCTATTATCGCGACACCTACGGCTATAAGAGCGATGATTTTCCCCATGCGCTCTATATATCAGACCGGACCATATCGCTGCCCCTGTCGGCAAAGCTCTCAGACGCCGATGTGCAGGATGTGATCGATGCTGTAACGCGCGTTCTTATCAGGTATGCAAAATAACATGTCCGGCAAGCAGCCCATCTGGATACTGTCCGACGATTTTAAAAACCAGTTTACCCCCTCAGAGCTTACTGCCCTTATCGCCCGCGCCGGCGAGCCTGCTTCCGGCTGTGCCGATATGGAGCTTCGCAGCTGCACAGGCTTTCGCGCAGGCGCCGCTGCCGCCCGCTTTTTAAAGCAGTGGGAAATAGCCCGTGCAGCGCAAGCCTGCGGCATTGCGCTGCGACGGCCCATAGCTATTGGCTGCTGTAAGCGGCTGGGCTTTATCCGTGAAGCATATCTGGTTGTAGAAACCATACCCGCTGGCCTTTCACTTAAAGACTGCCTTGACCGGCATGGCCCCCGGCCGGACTTCATCAATCTGCCCGAAGACAGGGATCTGATGGATCTGTTTGCCGCCTTTGCCGCGCAGCTGCGAAAAGTCTGCCGCCTGTCGGTTGATTTTCATCTGGGGGATGTGCTCTTGCGCGTGGACGCCGAGGGCAGGCCCTGCCTGTACCTTGCAGACATGGACAAGGTGGCGCTGAAGCGCCCCGGCACGGGCCGCACGCGCATCGACAACCTGCGCATGCTTGACGCCGTGCTCTGGGGCCGGGCGCCTTCACGGGCGCAGCTGCTGTTC
>CAYNVA010000441.1:0-2859 GCA_964400575.1 uncultured Thermodesulfobacteriota bacterium
CGTTGTTCAAGATTCTTGTGCCGTTGGCTCAGCGCGGGCGTTTATCTGGCACGTGAAAACCCGAAAGTCAGTCACATTGGGCTTTGTAGGTCGGGTTAAGCCCGAAAAAGAATGCCTGGCTTGGTTGCTCCAACCAGCCTACCGAAACTCTTTTGGCTGTGAAGGCACTGGATCACAAGGGCTAGCCCGACAGAATCTTCAATACCTAAAAAGCACATAGTTTGCATAAGCCAAAGGGAGAAACGTTACGTGGAAAACATCAAAGAATCCAACCCGGGCACCATCCTTGCCGTATGCACAAGCGCTCAAACCGGCATGCGGAAGAAAAATGTTGGTCAGGCGCTATGTGTACAGCAGTACGGCATTGAAGGCGATGCCCATGGCAACAGCGCGACTCACCGACAGGTAAGCCTTCTTGCCATGGAGAGCATCCGCAAGATGCAGGCCATGGGCCTTGATGTTGGGCCCGGTGATTTTGCGGAAAATCTTACCACCGAAGGGGTGGATCTTCTGGCTCTGCCCATAGGCTCAAAAATTGGAATCGGCTCAAGCGTCGTGCTCGAGATATCACAGCACGGAAAAGAGTGCCATACCCCCTGCGCCATTTACCATCAGGCCGGCACCTGCGTTATGCCCACGGAAGGCATCTTCGGCAGAGTCATTACCGGCGGCATGGTGAAGGTCGGCGACACCATTGCACGAATCCAGTGAAGGTCCGACCTCCTTGGCAAGCTCCATTCTCTGCACTATCGATATCGTGCTTGTGGGCACGCTCAATTCGGGCAATGTCGGCTCTGTTGCCCGGGCCATGGCCAATATGGGCCTTTCCAGCCTGATCCTTGTCAGTCCGCGCTGCAAAATAGACGCTCAGTCATACGCAATGGCAACCCACGGTGATGACATCCTTCGCAGCGCCAGAACACTTACCTCCCTGCGCGATGCCATTGCCCAGGATGTTTATGTTTTTGGCACAACGGCCCGCAGCAGGCGTTGGCGCGATTCGATAGATCCTCGTGAGCTTGGGGGCAGGGCGGCGCAACATGCCCGGGGAGGCCGTGTGGCCATCGTGTTCGGGCCGGAGGATATGGGCCTTTCAAATGATGAGCTCGAGCTGTGCAATGAGGTTGTGGGCATCCCTACGGCTGAAGGCGCATCGTCGCTCAACGTGTCGCATGCAGTGCTGCTTGTCTGTTATGAGCTGTTTATGGCGTGCGGCAAACAGGAGCATACTGATACGGCACACCCCGATCCTGCTCCCGTATCCATGGTCGAGGCCATGTACGACCACATGCGCGAGTCGCTGCTTGAAATCGGGTTTTTGAATCCTCAGAATCCGGAGTATACGCTGGGGATGATCAGAAGGCTTTTTTCGCGCACAGGGCTCTCCGTTCCCGAGGTCAGGATGCTGCGCGGGCTTTTCAGGCAGCTTGTCTGGTATATTCGCAAAAAGAACAGCTGAATAAAAGTCAGCTAATTGATTGTCTTCCCCAACTCTTTTTAAAATATCTTTTTTTACCTTCTTTTCAGGCTCTCAAGAAAACTCTCAAGAAAACATATTGACCAAAACTTAAATATAACTATAATGCCATATAGGGTATAATAAATATCTTATATGGCAACATGAAGTAGAATTTTTTAAGACAGCAGCCTCTTTCCGGCATTCTTTTTAAAAAGTTGTGATAGAAACCCGCGCAAAATTAACCCAAAAAAAAGTGCAAAAGGGAGTATGTTTATGTCATTCGGAAACAATCTGGTAAAAGTCAGAAGAGAAAAAGGTTTAACCCAAGAAGACCTGGTTAAAAAAAGCGGTGTGGGCATCTCGCAAATACGGCGCTATGAGGCGGACAAATCCTCCCCCACACTTGTCGCCATGGTGCGCATAGTCAAGGCGCTTGGTGTTTCAATTGATGAACTGGCCTTCGGCAAAATGACCGGTGTGGCGGTCAACAGGATCATCGACCGCGAGCTTCTTGAACAGTTTGAACAGATTTCTTCTCTGGATGAAGAGGAAAAGGCCGCCGTTAAAAAAATTCTTGAAGGAGTTATCGTGAAAAACCAGGTGGAAAGAATGATGAGGCCCAGGGCCGAAAAATCATGGTCGCAACGGTTCAGGGAAATTACCGACAGGCTTGCTCAAGGCGCAAAGGAATATTCTCAGGAAGAAATGGACAAGATCATTGATCAGGCCGTCACTGCGGTAAGGGCAAAAAAGCATGCCAACAATTAAGGCCGTTATTGATACCAGCATCATGGTCAGTGTAGCTTTTGCAAAGGAAGGGCTTGCCAAAAAACTTCGAGACTTGATCGCCGATGAAGCCTTTACCCTGGTCACGTCAAAGGATATTTTAACCGAACTGTACCGCGTGCTGCATTATCCGCATATCCTGAAACGCTTTAAGCCAACCCAAAAGGATATTGACGCGTTTATTGCCATGATTATCGAGCACGCCAATATCACGGAAGGCACATACAGCCTCAACAAAATTAAAGATGATCCATCGGACGACATGTTTCTTGCCTGCGCACTGGAGGCACAGGCTGACTTCATCATCTCCCGAGACCCGCACCTGCGCAACGTAAAGCATTTTCAAGGCATCAGAATTATTGACCTCACGACCTTCCTGGAACAGCTCAAGAAAAAGAAATAAACTGTCCCGCCAAAACCGGCTTGCGGTCATCCGTGCGGCGCCTGCTTGCGCAGCCGGCAAGGGTGCGGTGAAACCCACCATTGATGCAAACGAATAAATCAGGTGGATTGCACCACCCAACAGCCTGGGGGTAGAATTAATTAACTAAAAAAGAAAATTGTGCACCCGCGTATTTACCCCATATTTGCCTTGACACGCAACCATCACCACT
>CAYNVA010000442.1:0-5140 GCA_964400575.1 uncultured Thermodesulfobacteriota bacterium
GCCCCTGTATGCAAGAGCTGAGATTGAGCATGAAAGGATTTTTTTGGTGAATATTCTTGTTATGGGAGCCGGCGCCATGGGCTCGGTGTTTGGCGGCTTTCTTGCTGATGCCGGGCACAGGGTTGTGCTTGTCGCCCGGAAGGCCCATGCTGATGCGATTGCTGAAAAAGGCCTTTTGATAGACGGTATATGGGGGACGCGCAGGGTGCGTTCGCTATCGGTCTGTACGTCGCTTGCCGACATTTCAGACACAGCTTCATTTGATGTTGTGCTGCTGTCGGTAAAGTCCTATGACACGGCTCGTGCGCTGAGCGATGTGCTGCAGGCTTTCCCGAATCCGCCGCCTGTGGTGTCGCTGCAAAACGGGCTTGGCAATGTTGAAAAGATAGTGCAGCTCATCGGCAAAGAAAAGACCATCGGCGGCCGGATGATTTTCGGGGTCGAGTTTGCCGGGCCCGGCCATGTGACGGTTACGGTTTCCGCCGACACTACAAAGCTCGGCGGACTCCCGGGCGGTATAGACCCGGCTTATGTCGGGCAGCTCGCGCAGACGATCACCGCAGCCGGCATTGCAACCGATGCCGTTGCCGACATCGACCGTTACATCTGGGGCAAAGTGCTCTATAACTGCGCGCTGAATGCCCTGGCAACCATTATGAATGTGCATTACGGCAGGCTGCTTGACAGTGACGGCACAAAAGAGATTATGACACATATCGTGGAGGAGATTTTTACTGTTGCAGCAGCCAAAGGCGTTATCCTTGGCTGGGAAAAGCCTGAGCAGTACCTCCAGGTGCTTTTCGGCGAGCTTATAATGCGCACCTATGACCACCACCCCTCCATGTTGCAGGACATGCGCAGAGGGAAAAAAACCGAAATCGATGCGCTCAACGGCGCAGTGGTTGCCATGGGGGCTGAACTCGGCATCGATGTACCCTATAACTGGACCATAACCCAGCTCATCAAAGCCAAGGAGCAGCTATGAAGGCAGGGGCATCAAATCAGCTGCTGCTTGACGGCTTTTACAACTATATGGTGGCCGAGCGCAGGCTTGCCCCCAATACGGTTGAGTCTTATGGCCGCGACCTCGTGAAGTATCTTGATTTTCTTGGCAAAGGGCCTTTGAAACCGGTGAAGGACTGCACGCGCTCTGATCTGCTGCGTTTTCTGAGCGCTGTTCAGGCAGGCGGACTTTCAGCCCGCTCGCTTTCCCGGATGCTTTCGAGCATCAAGACATTCTACAATTATCTTGTCATCGAAGGGGTGGTTGAGCAGAACCCCTTTCAGGACGTGCAGACGCCCCAGCGTGATAAGAGGCTGCCGACCGTTATGACCCGCCAGGAGGTCGAAGCCCTGATTAAGGCTCCCGATACTGACGTGCCCCTGGGCTTTCGAGACCGCACATTCTTTGAAGTGCTGTATGCCACGGGGCTCCGCGTAACGGAGCTTGTCACTCTCAAGATGGACAGTATCAATCTTGATGCCGGGTTTGTGATTGTTCTGGGCAAAGGCTCAAAGGAGCGTGTTGTGCCGCTGGGTGAGGTGGCCATTGCATGGCTGCGGCGATATCTTGCAGAGGGCAGGCCAATGCTCATGAAGCAGGCGGTCAACTCCTATGTTTTTGTCAACCGACAGGGCTCGCCCATGAGCCGACAGGGGTTCTGGAAGCTTATAAAAAAGTACTGTTTGGCCGCGGGTATCACAAAGAATATATCGCCCCATACGCTGCGGCATTCATTCGCTACGCATATACTGGAAGGCGGAGCTGACCTTCGGTCGGTGCAGATAATGCTGGGGCATGCCGATATCGTAACAACACAGATTTATACGCATGTGGCCACCGGTACTCTCAAGAAGATTCACGATACCTATCACCCGCGAGGTTGAACAGGTGCATTCAAAAGTTTTGCTGCCATGGAAATAATCACCACCCACATCAATGCCGATTTTGACGCTCTCGGGTCGATGATTGCTGCCAAGAAGCTCTACCCCGACGCGGTGCTTGCTTTTCCAGGCGGACAGGAAAAGACCATCAGGAATTTTCTCCTCAATTCGGCCATGTACATGCTGGACATTGAAAAAGCCAGCAGGATATCACTTGACAAGGTTTCCCGTCTTATTCTTGTGGATATCCGGCAGGCAGGCCGTTTGGGTAAGTTTTCGCCCCTGTGCAGCCGCGCGGGGGTCGATATCCACATCTACGACCATCATCCGCCTGCGCCAGACGATGTAAAAGGCTCACGGGAAGTCCTGTATCCGTATGGCTCAACCACGACAATCATGTGCGATATATTGCGGGAGCGGCAGATAGATATAACGCCAGATGAAGCAACGATCATGATGCTCGGAATTTATGAAGACACGGGCAGCCTCACGTTCAGCTCCACGACCGAGGAGGATTTCAGGGCGGCGGCATATTTGCTGTCGCAGGGGGCAAATCTCAATGTCGTGGCGGATATGGTCATTAAAGATTTGACAGCCGATCAGGTATCCGTTCTCAACGAGCTGATTGAAAACGCACAGGTGCATACCTTCCAGGGCATTGACGTGATGATTACCAGGGCGCTTTCTTCCGGGTATGTGGGGGATTTCGCGGTGCTGGTGCATAAGCTCAAGAATATGGAAAATGTCAATGTTCTGTTTGCACTGGCCAATATGGATGACCGTATTTATATCGTGGGCCGCAGCCGCATTCAGGAGGTGAATGCCGGCGAGGTACTTGCAGCATTCGGCGGCGGCGGCCATGCCACAGCCGCCTCAGCCACCGTACATGACATGACGCTCACGCAGGTCGAGCAGAAGCTTATCGGCGTTGTCGAGCAGTCAATCAGGCCCGTAAAAATCGCCCGTGACTTCATGATATCGCCGGTGAAAACCATCGACCTGGAGGAAACGCTTGACACGGCAAGCGGGCTTCTCACGCGCTACAATATCAATGTGGTGCCGGTGACCGACAAAGGCAGGATCGTAGGGCTCATTTCACGGCAGATCATTGAAAAGGCACGGCACCACGGACTCAAGGGTATACCAGTGGGGGAGTATATGACATCGGAATTCGTCACGGTCAGGGGCTCAACCCCGCTTAACGAGATTAAACAGCATATCATTCGGGGAAATCAGCGTTTTCTGCCGGTTGTCGACGCCGGGAAAATTCAGGGCGCCATAACGCGAACCGACCTTCTGCGTGTGCTGCATGTCGAGCCCTCTGATGACAGCACTGAGTCTGAGCCCAGACTGGTAACGGCGAGAAAAACTACGGTCAAGAGCATGTTGGTCGAGCGGCTCCCCCGGCATCTTTTGCAGCTGCTTCGCGAGGTGGGGCGCTGCGCCGACAGCATGGGCTATCATGCCTATGCTGTGGGAGGTTTTGTCCGCGATATTTTACTGCGGGTTGAAAATCTGGATATCGATATCGTCATCGAGGGCGACGGCATTCAGTTTGCGCGTGCTTTTGCTGCCGGGCATGGCAAAAGCCTGAAAGTGTACAAGAAGTTCGGAACGGCGGTCATCGATCTCGGCAATGCTGAAAAGCTGGATGTAGCCTCAGCCCGGCTCGAGTATTATGAAAAGCCGGCAGCTCTTCCCAAGGTCGAATGGAGCTCAATCAAACTTGACCTGTACCGCCGTGATTTCACTATCAATACGCTGGCCATACGGCTCAACCCAAAATTTTTTGGCGAGTTCATCGACTTTTTCGGCGCGCGGCGCGACCTCAAGGAAAGCACGATCAGGGTGCTGCACAACCTGAGCTTTGTCGAGGATCCCTCGCGCATCTTCCGGGCCATCCGGTTTGAGCAGCGTTTTGATTTTCACCTGAGCAAGCTCACCAGGAGCCTGATTGAAAATGCCGTAAAAATGGAGTTCCTGAAAAGCGTGAGCGGCAAGCGGATTTTCACGGAATTGACACTGCTTTTGAACGAGGAAAAAGCACTTCAGATGGTGCGGCGCATGCATGAGCTGGGGCTTTTGAAGTATATTCATGCTGACCTCAAGTATGATGCGGCCATGCGGCAGCTGTTCAAAAGCATAAGCGACGTTCAGGCATGGTATGACCTTCTTTATCTTGACAATACCTGTGAAAAATGGTTTCTTTTGCTGCTTGCTTTGCTTGACCGGGTGAAACCCGATGAAATTGCAGCAGTCTGCACGTATTTCGACATCAAGAAAAAGTATCGCGACGCCATCGTCACCGCCAAAACAACCGGCAACGATGTCTTGCGCCGCTTTGCTCAGAAGCGGCAGCCTTCACATGCCGAAATTCACAGTATGCTGAACGGTATGCCTCTGGAGGCATGCCTGTACCTGATGGCCAGGACATCGCGGCCATCGACTAAAAGGTCTTTTTCGCTTTATTTCACCCAGCTGCGGGGCATCAGGCTGCATGTTACGGGCAATGACCTCATAAAACTGGGCATTCCCACGGGCAGGATATACAAGAAGATACTGGACAGCCTGCTGGAAGCCGCTCTCAACGGCAAAGTTGCAGGCCGTGAGGAAGAGCTCAGGTTCATTAGAAAAAAGTTTATTAAAGAGATCCCCCGGCAGGCACAACAGCCGGGCTGAAAATTTTTGCCGGGTGCATGGTTATGAAGATTATGGCATATGTCGGCAGCCCCCGCAAAGGGTCAAACGTTGACTGCCTTATAGACAGGGTTATCGATGGCGTTCACAGCACAGCTGAAGCTGCTGTTGAAAAAGTGTATCTCTACGATGCCGATATTAAAAATTGCACCGGCTGCCTTGCCTGTACATCGCTCAAAGGCTCCCAGGAATGCCCGCTCAAGGACGACATGGCCGGGATCCTCACGCGCATGACGGAGGCCGACGGCTATATTTTCGGCACGCCCAATCATGTGCACTCCATGTCGGCGGGGCTCGTTAATCTTTTCTGCCGCATGCAGCCGCTCATCAAGATGGACATTATCAGGGACAGCTCCGGCGCAATCATCGACGCACAGGCCACAACTGCCATCAGCGGCAAGCGTGCGGTCGTGGTCGTGAGCCAGGGCGATTTCAGCTATACGCAGTCGGCGCTCATTTTCCGGGCCCTTGATTCCAATATGCGGGACTTTCAGCTCAAAAAAGTTGCAGAAGTGTTCAGCGCTGGCAATCTTGAAAGAGCCGCCGTTAAAGACAAGCA
>CAYNVA010000443.1:0-4501 GCA_964400575.1 uncultured Thermodesulfobacteriota bacterium
TTATTCATGTGCAGGTTGAAAGATGGACCTACAACTTCGGCCCGAACCGGTTCATGCAGGTGCTTCGGTTTGAAAACGGTAAACTGGTTGATATTGCAACAGGCCCTTATGGGGATTAGTTCGCGGCCGGCGATAAAAAAGTTTGGGGCGTGCTGGCTTGTCCTGCCGGAACATTCATGAATACGTGGTTGCCATGAAAAAATTTTCTCTTGCTGTTCTGGCATGCATGTTTCTGCTGTACGCTCCTGCCCACGCCGGAGAGGATGATTACTCGACAAATGTAGATCTGATAGAAATTTCCGCAATCCGCTCAACTCGCGGGCCGGACCCCGACCCGACAGACAGAACCCTGGATTTTTCATTCACCTACACAAGCAAAAGATTGGGAAAAAACATTTATTGGGGAAATGAGCTGGTTCAATGCGACTGCAGCTTCCTGCTTGACGGCCGGGAACTGTCCAGCGCGAGAAAAATGCTTGAATCCTGTAATGAAACAATGGCTGTTTATGTTCACCGATGGACCGTTAATGACATCCGGGGCTGGGGCGGAAAGATAAAATGCAGATTTCAGATCGGAGGCCGCGGCATAGATGCCGTAAAAGATTTTGTTTTTAAATAGTGCCCGGACCCGCTTTACTGTTTTTTTAAAATAATGAAAAGGTGAGGACAATGCCCCGCAAACACAAGCGAGATACAGAAAAGATATATACAGGAGCGGAATTTGCTGCAAAGCTGCGGCGGCTGGCCGACGGGCTGGAACGGGGCGGGCGGTTCAGACTGCAGGTGGCCGGAGAGCGGATCTGCGTGCCTGCACGCGCGGAGTGCTCAATTGAATATGAGCGCGAAGGCACAAGCCAGGAGCTTGAATTTCAAATAAAATGGACTGCTCCCTAAACTTCCCGAACAGCGTTTCTTTTATCCGGCAGCCGGTGTCTGCCGGTTCTGCCAGAGTGTTTCCCGAACAACCCTTCACGGAGATACCGTCATGCAGCTTACCTTTCGCACCATTCTCTATGGCCTGCTCGCTCTTGCCGGGGCAGCAGTCACCTGGTATTTCAATATCCGGTTCATGGTCGATGCGGGCGGGGTATTCAGTCTGGCCCAGTTTATTAAAGACGGCTTTGCAAACCCCGCAGCTGCATCA
The DNA here is from genome assembly GCA_964400575.1 of uncultured Thermodesulfobacteriota bacterium. GTDB lineage: Bacteria > Desulfobacterota > WTBG01 > CAIYCZ01 > CAIRTM01 > CAIWCT01. The sequence goes on from CAYNVA010000443.1 coordinate 1,145, forward strand.
ATGGCAAGCGATGTATCGATAGGGGCAGTGGCATTTTTACTGTTGCTGCCGTTTGAGGCGCGCAGGTTGGCGATGCGGCGATGGTGGGTGTACGCCGTGCTGACGCTGGGCGTCGCGTTTGCCTTTGCCTTCCCCCTGTTTCTTCTCATGCGCGAGCGCCGTCTCGAGCAGATAAAGGCCGCCGGCCCGGCTGCATAAAATGCGGCTTTCAAAGCCCCTGCACTGCCGGTTTCATGTTGATCGTCTGCGGGCGGGGAGACGCCTCAGGATTCTTCAACTCCCGAAGGTGCCGCGGCTTCAGGATCTGCAAACGGGGTGAACCGCCCGTCCATAAGATAACGGGGCTGCACGTTTGCAAGGGGGGCTAAAGGGGACAACAACGCCCTTATTGGCCATCCTTGTTCCAAACGATGGAATATAATCGGGGACAACAGCCCGAAGGGTGCGCCGCGCGCACCAATGACGGCTGTTGCGTGGGTTATTGTGTTGCTATGTCAACGCTACACAAAATCCGGCTGCTGGGGTGATTGTGTATTTTGGAGCTAAAGGGACAACAGCGCCCTTCGATTGCTGAACTCTGAGTGTTAGCGGGCACATAAAACCGGCCATTTTCAAGACAGATTATCGGTGCGCACGGCGCACCCTACGATCTGACATAGGTGTGGCATCTTTTCTGCGCAGTGCCCACAGAAGGGCGTTGCTGGCTTTGTCAATTCGCCGTTCATGTATTTTAAAACGCCAGAGCAAAAAAGCCCAACTCCTTTACGGAATCGGGCTTTTTTTGCAGGCTGCAGGACCGATCTGGGGTCATGACAAGGTGCGCTGCTTTTTCGTCATGTATTATTGGCAGACTCTGCCTATGCGCGGGTTGACATAAACGGCATTACCCCAGGCATCCTTCATCCAGTAGCCCGGCTGCAGGATGACATCGGCACAGGTACCGGTATAAAAGGAACCGCTTTCACCATAGTAGCCGTTTCCATAGCCGGCATTATAGTAAACTGCGCCGGGGTCAATCGCCACTACAACATTTGTGCCAGAGTACCACCGGTTATTCCAGTGGTCATTATACCGATAATAGTAATCGTCATAATAATCATCATGGTGGTCATTGTCATGACCGTCATGATGGCCGTGAACGTTTTTCACTGCCTGATTCATATTGTCGGCCCGGTTATGCCGCTGCTTGTCAATATGGTCAATAGTATTGTGATACGCTTTATTGATAGTGTTGGCCCTGTTTTCCTGGCGCTCCTGCCGGTTATTGGCGGCATTGTTCCAGCCCTTTGTCAGATTGCTGGCAAAATTTTGCCTGCGCTCCTGGCGCTGCCCGATACCATGGGAAATATTATTGCCGATCCTTTTTGCGCCGTTCTGCCAGTTGTGCTGCATGTTTTTGAAGATATCTCCTGCCTGAGCAGCCGTTGAGCAGGCAAACAGAATTGCAATTGCCAGGTAGATAGTTTTCATAATACGCACTCCCTTCTATGGGCGGCTGTTTGCTTCCCTGAACCACCCGTAAACCCGTTTCCACGGAAACAGCATGCCGCCTGCCATTTTTTTCAAGAACGACAGGATTTGTTCCTGCTCCTGCCCTATAACTTAAAATAGCATTTTTTTTCACATTTGTTTAGTGCCAGGGACAACTAAGGGCAGTTTCCCGGTATATAGGTTCTGCTCTTATATATATTAAACACCGGCGGGATGGAAAATATACTCTACTATGGTGTTCTGTTCAAAAAAAATCCGAAATGGGGTTGGGGCCAGGTCTACGTTTGACTTATGATAGGAATCAAAAGAGCACTATCCATGTAAAAAAAATTGGGCGGCCTCTTTTGCGATGCATAAGAAAACTCTTAACGGCGCACCTGTTCAAAACTCTTCAACCTCCGGATTTGCTGCGGTTTCAGGCTCGGTAAACGGGGTGAACCGCCCGTCCATAAGATACCGGGGCTGCACGTTTGCAAGAGCGTGTATCATGCTTGAGCGGATATGGGGAATCTCGCGGGCCATTTCTGTTATGAGGCTTTTCATCCGTTTGCGGTTGTGATCAAAGCTGCCGCTCAGCGGGCAGGAGCATGAAACGGTAGGGAAGCGGTTCTCGGCGGCAAACTGCGCGATGGCCGATTCCTCCACATAAACAAAAGGCCGGATAACCGTCTGCTGGCCATTGTCGGCAAGCATCCGGGGGCTCATAGCAGCAAGCGTGCCCACAAAGAACTGGTTTAACAGCAGCGTTTCTATGAAGTCGTCAAGATGATGCCCGAGAGCAAGTTTGTTGCAGCCAAGCTCCTGGGCCGCCGTGTAGAGACAGCCGCGCCGCAGCCGCGCGCAGAAGGAGCAGTATGAGGTGCCGGGGTTGCGCTTGGCCTCCACAATTCGGGAGATATCTGTTTGTACCATGCGGTACTGGAATCCGCAGGACTTCAGGTGCCCTTCTATCACGTCAGCGCGATAGCCGGGATGGCCCGCGTCGATGTTGACGGCCACAAGGCTGTACTTCACCGGAGCCCGGCGCCGCAGCGTGTCAAGCATGTGCAGCAGGCTGTAGGAGTCCTTGCCGCCTGAAACGGCAACGGCAATCCGGTCGCCGTCGCTCACAAGATTAAAATCACCGATAGCCTTGCCGGTGAGCTTTTTTACTGCATAAAATAATTTGTTTCTGATAAGCGGCATGGCAGCTCCTTATCCTGCAAGGGTATTGAGAAGCTCGTTTTTCAGGACTTTCTGCGCTGCATTGCGCGGCAGTGCGGAAAGAAAGAAAAAGCGCTTCGGGCACAGGTACCCGGCAAGGCGCCCGTGGCAGAAGGCTGCAAGCTCCTGCTCATGGCAGTGCTGCTCCTGCCGCAGGACAATGGCTGCCGCAACCTGCTCGCCCCACAGCCCGTCGGGCATGCCGAAGACCGCTGCCTCGGCAACGTTTGGATGCTGCTCCAGGACCTGCTCGATTTCTCCGGGGTAGATGTTTACACCGCCGCTGATGATAATCTCCTTTTTCCGCCCGGAAATAAAAATATATCCGCCGTCATCGATCATGCCAAGATCGCCCGTATGCAGCCAGCCCTCGCGCAGGGCCTGGGCCGTGGCAGCAGGGTTTTTATAGTACCCGTGCGTCACATTGGGGCCGCGCACGACTATTTCGCCCTGCTGCTCCCGGGGCAGCAGGCGGCCTTCAGCGTTTTTGATACCGACCTGTACGGTCAGCAAAGGTTTGCCCACACTGCCCGGCGCTGCCATAAAATCTTCAGGGCTCAGAATGCTCACACCGGGGCCTGCTTCCGTGATGCCGTAAAGATCATAGATCGCGGCTCCGGGAAACAGCTCCTGCATCTCCTGCCGAATCTGGGGCGTGAGCGC
>CAYNVA010000444.1:0-1667 GCA_964400575.1 uncultured Thermodesulfobacteriota bacterium
AAGATAAGCTGCTATCAGTCGCAGAAGTTTGCCGAGGATAACAAAATCCAGATGAATAAAATGAAGGCCTTTCTGGATGTGGCCGGGCTTAAGGTGCAGAACTGCCAGCTGGGATGTTTCTAAGGAAGAGGACCCGCCTTCGTCCCGGATTCGGGACTACGGCGGGCAAGCAGGCACAAGGCAACAGGCAACAGGCAGAAAAGGCGGAGAAAGCGCCGTCAGCTTTCAGCGTTACCATTCGTCTGACGGTGCAATGCTATTTACTAAGGAGCTAATTTGACATGGCTAAATCACTGCGCGAAGAACTGAGACGGGCAATACTGGACCGGGTGGCAAAAAAAGAGAATCCGCTTGAGGGGTTTTACTGTGATGAGCAGACGCGCGAGGCAATACTGGCGGTGCTGGTGGCAGGCCGGCATTTGCTGCTCGAGGGGCCGCCGGGCACCGGCAAGACAACCCTGGCGCGGATAATATCAGCGCTGCTGCCGGCCATGGACACCATTGCCGACTGCCGCTATAACTGCTATCCCGATGACCCGTCGTGTCCTGACTGCAGCGGCAAAAAAAGCCATAAAAAAGTGAAGATGCCCGGCAGCAAGCGCTTTGTGCGCATCCAGGGGTCGCCCGAGATGATGCCTGAAGATTTAATGGGCGATCTTGATCCGGTCATGGCCATGCGCCTGGGCATCCAGGACCCGCGCGCATTCACGCCCGGAAAAATCCAGAAGGCGCACCGGAAAATTCTTTTTATTGACGAGCTCAACCGCGTGCCGCAGCGCACCCAGAACACCCTGGTGCAGGTTCTGGAAGAGGGCATCACCACCATTGCCGGTTTTGACTTCACCTCGCAGGTTGACACGCTGGTGGTGGCAACCGAGAACCCCGAGGAATTTGCCGGCGTTGAGCGGGTGAGCGAAACCCTCTCTGACCGGTTTGAAGAGATCAGGATCAGCTACCCGGATTTTGAAGACGAGGTAACCATCCTGAAACAGTACGGGAAAACACTCGATGCGGTCAGCGTCCCCGAGGACATGCTGCACCGCGCGGTTGCCATCTCCAACGCGGCCCGCGCCATGCCTGAGGAAATTGAACGGCTGCCCAGCGTGCGCACCAGCCTTTCCATCTACGAGCAGGCCCAGTCCCTGGCCCGGCTGAAAAATGTCAAACAGGTGAAAGCCGAGCACGTGGAAAAGGCCGCCCGCAGGGTGCTTCAGGGCCGGCTGGTGGTGAGCGCGGAAAGCCGCTACTACGACAAGCAGGACCTGCTTATCGAAAAAGTTATCGAGCAGGCAAAAAAGAAATAGCAGGCTGTTGAAAAACACCCATCTGCTGCGTTGCGCTTATCCCTCGTCATTGCAGCGTACTGCGAAGTACGCCTCATTCCTCCTGATGTCGCGCGCCTTGCATCTGAATGTTTTTGACCAGCCCGGGAAAAACAGCTTTTCAGCAAACTGATAGAACCTGTTCCCCATGGTTTCCTCCATTGACATAACCAGAGAAGATTTGCGCCTTGCCCTGTGGCGGGGCACGCGGCTGCCTGATGTAGAGCAGGCACTGCTTAAGAAGCTGAAAGGGCCGCTGCCTGAGGAAACCGCAGCCGCACCGCTGTTTCAGCTGCGCCGCCTGAGCCCGGACCTTGCTTCCTATGTATCACAGTGGCTCGAGGG
>CAYNVA010000445.1:0-17948 GCA_964400575.1 uncultured Thermodesulfobacteriota bacterium
GAAGGTAAAGCTGAAAGACGGCATCCCTGTTTCTTTTATGGCTGTCGGCAATGTGGACGGAGCAGGCATTGTCCGGGGTGCTATTGTCGGAAAGACGCCGTGGAAAGAGTTTATCAAAAAGCCTCAGACGCAGCTTCTCCCGGTGGTTAACCAGTTGAGCGGGTTTGTGTCAAAGGCAGGCGCCTGATAATTAACTAGTCGCTGAACGAAAAGCCATTTTTTTGGTTGGGTTAAGCCCGAAAAACATTGCTGGATTTCGAACCTCAACCCAACCTGCGTAAAAACAAATGCTTGCGAAAAAGTACAGCCATAAGGGCGAACCCAACAAATGCATGGTTCCGGGTTTTCGTTCAGGCACTAACTACAAGGCTTTGTGTTTAAAGTTCAAGGTTTGTAATGTTAAAAGCAAGTTTAAACCGTACGGGCTTTTAATCCTATAAACCTTTTACCTGTTGCCCTGGCGCCTTGCGGGGAATAATTTTTCATGGACATGCTGTACTATTTGAGACATATGTTACTATATACGTGAGAGCATCATATAAATATATTACGCAGGTAAAACCATATGGAACAAAATACAATTAATCCAGCTCAAAAAAAGATACCTGTCGCACGGGTCAATGGCGTTGTTATCAGCGAATACCAGGTGGCATCGGCCCTGCAGATTCTGCTTGATCCGTACAAGGACACCAAGGGCAAAGTGCGCCTGCCGCAGCAGGAAATGTATGCTGCCCGCAAGCATGTGATTGATAATCTTGTCATGCGTGAGCTGCTGTACCAGGAAGGCTGCCGCACGGGCATTGTCGCCACGGAGGAGGAGATTGCTACGGTGACTGCCGGCTCCGCTGCTGAACACGGCAGCCAGCAGCAGTTCAAGGCCATGCTCGTGATGATGGGGCTGACGCCTGCGGAGTTCCGCGATCAGGTGCAGAAAGATATCATTATCAATAAAACCGCCGCTTCAACCGTGGAGGGCAAGCGAAAGCCCGTGACCTCGCAGGAGGCGCGGCAGTATTATGATGAGCATCCCGATGAAATGCAGGGCCCCGAGGTCCGCAAAGTGCTGCACGTCATGCAGAAGCTGGACCGGTATGCCGATCCCGCCGAAGAGAAAAAAGTGCGCCAGGAGCTTGAGAATCTTGCCGCAGACGCCGCAGCTTTTGAGAAAGTCGCTGCAGAAGGCTCTTTGAAAGGCACGGATATCAAGGGCGCCAATCTCGGCTTTGTCGCACGAGGCCAGTTTCATCCTATCCTGGACTCCATTGCTTTTCGCATGAAGGAAGGCGAGATTTCCCGGGTGGTCCGCACCGAGGAAGGCCTGCATGTCATTATGGTGAAAACCATTATGGAAGGCGGCAAGAAGCGGCCCTTCGATCTGATTGAAGAAGATCTGAAGGCAAAGCTGTACGAAATACGCTCGGTAGCGCTTCTCAATAAGTTCACTGACGGGCTTCGCGAAAAAGCCGATGTCACCATACTGGATTCAATGGCAGACAGCAAATTGCAGCAGGAAAAGCAGTAAGCTGAAGGTTTTAAAATGCATGCAGGCAAGGGGTTTATCCCGCGGGATAAGCCCCTTGCTTTTTAAGAACACGGATTGACAACCCGGGGTGAAAACTGTATAAACAGCACTGTTTTGAAGCATACACGGGCGATTAGCTCAGTTGGATAGAGTGTTGGCCTCCGAAGCCAAAGGTCGTGCGTTCGAGTCGCATATCGCCCGCCAAGCAATATTAAGCACGTAACTCACTTTTGAGTTACGTGCTTTTTTATTTTGGCCCCCTATTGGACCCAAAGCCAAAAAACAGGCCACTTATCCACAGATATAAATCTCTTCTTGCAATGACCCGCAGTCGGACGTCAGCTTGCCTTGGGACGGCACAATCCAGTCAAAAAAAACAATGAGTACAAATACTCAGTCAGTATGAGTACAATTTTACTCAGTTAATAAAAGTGCCCTCAGCCCCGTTTCGCTTTGCCCGCTTTAACCGTCCGCCGCTGAGGGCTCCCATACCCTTTTACCTTGACACACAATCGCCCCCATTTTATATTCTGCGAAACCCAAAGCGAGTTCCTATCAGTTGATCAGTAGTCACGGACTTTTTCGTAACAAATGCAGGCATTCTTTCTGTTGCACTACATGCAGCAGTTTATTCAACAGTGCGCTATATCATTGGGGGCTTATGGAAAATAAAGGAATTGTGAACGCGCTTTTTCTAGTGGTGCTCTTCAGCGTTTACGGTTTCTCCAGCACTGCCTATGCAGTACCCGCTGCACCGATAGTGCATGAGTTGCAGCAGTCCGACGGCACTATTATTAAAGCCGTAAAATGGGGCGATGAATTCAGACACGGGTATGAAACGCTGGACGGCTATGCCATAGGGTTTGATAAGAAGAGCAGGAACTGGAAATTTATGACAGTGGACGACAGGGGTACGCCTGTTCTTCTGCCGGAAGATGCCGGCATCAAACCGCCGCTACGGGAACTGAGGAAACACGCTGAAATAACCCGGGCTTTTTCTGACAAATACGCTTCTTTGAGAAACTCTTCACGACTGCCGCAAAAAATTGTGGCCCCCACAGGCACGGGAAATATCGCGATCATTCTTGTCAACTTTAATAACACCTCCACATCGTATACAGCTGCGGATTTTGACACCCTGCTGTTCAGTAGCGGCGCACACAGCATGAAAGACTATTACGAGGAGGTCTCCTACGGCGCGTTTACCGTATCGCCGGGGCCTGGTGGCATAGTGGGTTGGTACAGCGCATCAAAACCACATGATTACTATGGGGAAAATATCGAAGTTGGACAAGACAGCTATCCCGGCACACTGGTGCGGGAGGCCGTGGCGGCTGCTGATGCCGCCGGCTTTGATTTCTCGCCCTACGACCAGGACGGTGACGGGTATGTTGACTGCGTGGCCATCGTGTACCAGGGAACCGGCGAAGATAACTCATCCAATGAATACGACATCTGGCCTCACTCCTGGACTCTGACTGCCGCAAATGAGTACGGCAGAAGCAACGGCGGGCCGTACCTTACTAATGACGGCGTCACCGTGGACAGCTATATCGTCATGCCTGAGCTTTTGGACGGCAGCGGTACAATCAGAACCATCGGCGTTTTCGCTCATGAGTACGGTCATGTCCTTGGTCTTCCTGATCTGTACGACCCCGACTACTCCTCCCTGGGTATCGGCAGTTGGAGCCTCATGTCATACGGTTCGTGGTGCGGCATTGAGTCGGCAGGCGACCGGCCATCGCATCTTGATGCGTGGTGCAAGTACGTCCTTGGCTGGGTTGCGCCGACGCTGCTAACCGATGATTCGGATAATCAGTCCGTAAAGCAGGCTGCTACGGCTCCCGATGTGTACCAGTTGCGCAGCGGCAGCCCGTCGACAGAGGGGGAGTACTTTCTTGTCGAAAACAGGCAGCGGGCTGGATTTGACGAGGGGCTTCCCGGCGAGGGACTTTTGATCTGGCATATCGATGAAAGCGTGGTGGATGATTATGGGCACCCGACAAATCTGTATGAGTGCAGGCGCTGCTCAAAAAAGACTTTTGCCGCCAAGCACTATCACGTAGCGCTCATGCAGGCTGACGGCTTGTGGGATCTGGAAAGAAACAAGAACGTTGGCGATGAAGGAGACCCCTATCCCGGGACTTCAGGAAACAGGGCTTTTACGCACCTGTCATCTCCGGCCAGCCGCCTGTGGGACGGCTCACCCAGCAGCGTACGCATAACAGCGATAAGCGATCCCGGCCCCGTAATGACTTTCCGGAGCTGTGCCACTTTCTGCAGCATCACCTTGATCCCATCCTTCGTCAGTAAGCTTCTGAGCTTTATAAAACCGGTGACGGGTTTTATCATGCTTGGCCAGGAGGTGAGCGCATTCTCAAAAGATACTGAGATCGTCTGGTCAACCGAGGCGCTGCAGACACTGCTGAAAGTGCCAGTGGGAGCACATAAGCGGGCAATGCTGCTCGTAATGCTTGTCAAACCCTGGCTGCTTGAAGCAAATCAAGAAGTTGAAGTGTCTATCGGAGACTGCACGGGGGGGCTGAAAGTTAAATTGCTTTAAAGATACTATGGCTATTACAGGAATGTTTTCCGCGGCGACGGCAGGAGGAAAACCGCGCATAAGCGGTAGCCACCATATATTCAAAACTCCGTGGCAGGGGGACCCGCGATTAAACCTGCAGCGTGATGGCAGCCAGGCAAAACCGTATCAGGTTCGCGATGTGGTCAAAGCCCTTAAAAAATTGCAGGAGAAGCTCTGATGGAAACTATGATTGATAAATACACATACCGTCTTGAATGGTCTGATGAAGACAATTGCCATGTGGCGCGGTGCATTGAGTTTCCATCACTCGGGGCGTATGGAAAAACTGCGGAAAAGGCATTAAAAGAAATAAGGGCTGTTGTTGCGGCATCGATTGCATGGATGCAGGGGGAGAAGCAGGGTCACATCTTAAATATTAAATGTTTGAGGCACAACTGCTGGACGTCAAGGAAGGGAATATATCGGGGATGGTTCTAGTTTCTGAAATATCCCTTGCGCGAAATGGATTGAACCACAAAGAGCGGCCCCACATGGCCGCTCTTTGTCATGGTTTAGAATAGCCAAAATTATTTTTCGGGAAACAGGGGATAACAGTCCCCTATACTTCATGAAAATTTACCAAAGCACCCCTTTGCAAAAGGTGTCGATTGTGCGATAAATGATAAAGGAAGAAAGCCATTTTAACTTTTTCCATGAATGAAAAGGGAACATGTCCCCCCCCAAAAAAGGAGTACAAAATGTTCAATATAAAAGCCATACTTGTTGTTCTTGTAGTCTTAGCTCTGCCAATAGTTACCTATGGACAGGGTTCTTCAAATGGGGTTTCAAAAGAAACCCGCAAGGAATATTACGCAGATGGGAAAATAAAGGCATCGTGTGAATATAACAAAGAAGGTTTGCTCGATGGTACTTGTACACAATATTCTACAGATGGCTCTTTGAACAAAAAGGACGAATATAAGAACAATGTAAAACACGGGCCGCACACAATGTACTATAAAAGCGGGAAGTTGCTGGGAGAGGGTACCTGCAAGGACGGGAAGCCAGATGGGCCAGAGAAACAGTACTTTGAAAGTGGTCAGTTGCAAGGAGAGGGTTCACACAAGGACGGGAAAGAATATGGGCTATGGAAGACGTACTATGAAAGCGGGAAGCTGAAATTAGAGGTAACACTCCAGGACGGGAAGTACGACGGGTTATGGAAGACGTACTTTGAAAGCGGGAAGCTAAAAGGTGAGGGAACATACAAGAACGGAAAAAATGAAGGCCATGAGAAGACGTATTATGAAAATGGCAAGTTGAAAAAAGAAGTACTATACATAGACGGGAAACCATTCGGGGCAGAGAACTCATACGACGAAAACGGGAAACTACAATAAAACACCAAGGTTAATTTCATTATAATAGTAGAAAACCAGGGGGGATCGGGGGTATACATGATAGGAGGAAGACAAAGCACATAACAGCGGACTATTTCTCTTTTCCCCGAAACCATTTTCCCGATAGCACCTGCAATAAATTATGTTTGAAATAAAAAGATACTCTGTATATAGTTATTAAGGGACAAAGGTCTGAGCGGCCAGACAACGGCTCCGCTGTACTGTAACCAACATACCGGTCAAGGGGGAATCATGATACAGCCCACGCATTTTGAGTCGATGACACCGAGCATTGCCCGGCTCAAAAGCATGAAACTCAAGGTGGCCCTGTTGCATGCCGGAGGCCCGGCACCCGGAGGCAACCGGGTGCTCTCGGGCGGCGCCAAGCAGTTTCTCGACCGCGGCATAGCGGTGATCGGATTTACCAATGGCTATGAGTACCTGCAGGACCTCCCGCCACAGGACCTGGAGCCGGGCAAGCATTTCATATATATTGATAAGACGGTTGCATCTGAAGCCATCGAAGCCAACTGCTTCATCCTGCGCACATCGCGGGCCAATCCCGGCAAAAACATTAAAAACCCACAGGACCTGGACAGCCAGCAAAAGACCGAAGCGCTCAGCCGAATTATCGACACATTCAAATATCTAAAAATAGGGGCTCTTATTTCCATCGGCGGTGATGATACGCTCAAAACAGCCAATTTTATCCATGAGCTGTCCCGAAGGCGGCTTGCGCAGGATGCAGCATTTCCCTTTCAGGGCGTTGTGCATGTGCCCAAGACCATCGATAATGACTACTACGGTATCCCCTGGACATTCGGCTATTTCACCGCTGCCGAGGCTGCGGGCCGGGTGGTTCGGGGCCTGTATGATGACGCCAAGGCCACCAACTGCTATCATGTGGTTGAGCTGATGGGCCGCAAGGCCGGCTGGTACACCGCAGCTGCCAGCATTTACGGCCGCGGCACCAAGGCCATTATTCCCGAGGACTATGAAAGCAAGCCGTTCAACCTGGATGAGCTTGCCCGGGAGCTGGTCGATATAGTGCTCAGGCGCGAACAGCGCAGCCGCGGCTACGGCGTTTTTTGCATTGCCGAGGGGATAGCCGACCTGTTGACCGATGATGCAAAGGCCATAATGGAGAAGGACCGCTTCGGCAATCTGCGCCTTGCCGAGGCGAAAATCGGCGAACACCTGGCAAAAGAGCTTGAGCATATCTACGAGGAAAAAACCGGCACAAAAAAAAGCTTCAAGCCGCAGATAGCAGGCTATGAAACACGACAGAATCCGCCCTCGCTCTATGATGCCCTGCTCACATCGCAGCTTGGCGTAGGGGCCTATCGCCTGATTGAGCAGGGGAGGTTTGGTGAAATGGTTACGGTGCGGGATAATCTGGAGATAGACGGTATTGCCTTCAGCTCACTGATCAATCCGGAAACGCTCAAAGTGAAAAATCGCAGTATCGACACGCGGGGTGATTTTTATAACCTGCTGCGGTCTCTTGAGGAGAATTTTTCACAGTAGCGCTTTTGTATTTGCAGCAGGAAAAAATCAATGGTATATAGAAATATATTTTTATTTTAGAAAGGAGATATGCGTTATGGCAGCAAAAAGTGATAATGCGAAATGCACGGGCTGTGGCAACTGCGTTGAAGTATGCCCGGTTGAGGCAATCGCTTTGAAAGACGACAAGGCTGTTATCGATGCCGACACCTGCGTCGATTGCGGTACCTGCGTTGACGAGTGCCCGGTCGAAGCTATTTCGATGGACTGAGTGCAGCAGGTGCTTTTTGACCATCATGCAGGGGATTTGTACGCAGGCGTACAAATCCCCTGCTGTTTTTCATCGCCCCAGATTACCGCAAGAATGTAACCCGCGAGTCGAAATTTCGGCTCGTGCATGGAGATTTCCTATGCCCATCTATGAATACCGCTGTAAAAAATGCAGCGCAGTGAGCGAGTTTCTGGTATATGGCAGTAAGGCTACAGGCCTTGCCTGCACCTCCTGCGGCAGCACCGGCCTGGAGAAAATGCTGTCGGCGCCCAATGTCCACACCACTGCGGCCAGCAGCGCCTGCCAGTCCCTGGGCTGCCAGACAGGGCCGCAGTGCGGCTCATCGCCCTGCGCTTCCGGCGGCGGCTGCCCCAAAGCCTTTTGAAGCAGGACGCCGGAGGGCCCGTGCTGGAATTTCCGTGAAACCAGGCTGATGCGTGCGCTCCAACCCCGGGCTACCCGGTTGTTGCGTTAAGATTTTTTTTGGGATAGCATAATGGGCCTGCACATTTGATTGTGTAGGCCCCCTCACCCCAACCCTCTCCCCCAAGGGGGCGAGGGAGCCTAGTATTCTCCCCTCCCTTGATGGGAGGGGATTAAGGGGAGGGTGCCTGCAACCGCTAATTTCAAATGTGATGATCCAATAGTTCATCAACAAACCAGGCACAGAACAACTCAGGAGAAGGTCATGGCAATTTCGAAAAAAGTTCAGAACTTTATGGAGAATGCTTCCTGGATACGCAAGATGTTTGAGCAGGGCGCTATTTTAAAGAAACAGTACGGCGAGGATAAAGTCTATGACTTCAGCCTCGGGAATCCCAATATTGAGCCGCCGGAAAAGTTTTTTGAACTGCTCAAAGATGCGATCCATAACCGCGTTCCTCTGCAGCACGGCTACATGTCAAATGCGGGATATATGGAGACACGGCAGGCCGTTGCCGAATTCATGTCCGAAGAGCACGGCATTGAGATATTCGGCGATCATATCGTCATGACCTGCGGGGCAGGCGGAGCGCTCAACGTGGTGCTGAAGACCATTCTTGATCCGGGCGATGAGGTTATCGTGCCGGTGCCGTATTTCGTCGAGTATAATTTTTATATCGACAATGCCGGCGGCACATCCAGGCTGGTGAAAACAACCGATGATTTCAACCTTGATGTAGGGGCCATCGAGGCTGCTATCACCGACCGCACAAAAGCCGTTCTCATCAATTCGCCCAACAATCCCACCGGCCGCGTCTATGACGGGGCAACCATCAGGGCCCTGGGCGACACGCTTGATCGTGCATGCAAAAAACTGGGCAGGGAGATCTATCTTGTTTCCGACGAACCATACTCGAAAATTGTCTATGACGGCGTGAAGGTCCCGAGCATACTGCAGGCGTACCGGCACAGCCTGATCGTCACATCCTATTCAAAGGATTTGTCGCTGCCCGGCGAGCGACTGGGGTTCATCGCCGTGAACCCGGCCCTTGCGCCTCTTGACAAGATGATGGGCGGCCTTATTTTCTGCAACCGCACGCTCGGGTTTGTGAACGCTCCGGCCACCATGCAGCGCGTCGTGCGGCACCTGCAGGGCGTATCGGTGGACCCGACATTTTACAAGCGCAAGCGCGACAGGCTCTGCGACCTGCTCGGGGGCATGGGCTACCAGTTCCACAAGCCCGAAGGCGCATTTTATCTGTTCCCGAAGGCGCCTGCCGATGATGTGCAGTTCGTCATGGAGCTGCAGCAGGAGCGCATACTGGTGGTGCCGGGCAGCGGCTTCGGGTGCCCGGGCTATTTTCGTATTGCCTACTGCGTTGACGACCGCATGATCGAGGGTGCGGCAGAAGGTTTTGCCAGGGTTGCCCGGAAGTATTTTAAATAACGATTTTGCAGAAAACAATGCAGGCAACCCGCTGCGGCGGATTGCCTGCAGCTCTTTTGGTTGCTTATACGCCAGAAGCCTTTTTTAACGGTCCTGCTTTTTTGCCGGTAGTGTATATGGCTTCTCAACATGCCGATCAAAGGCTGCTTCACGAGCTTGAGCGGCTGCAGCAGTACTCCAACCTGGTCGCAGCGCTCATGGACGACCCGGGCCGCGGCTTTGCCATAATCACCCCCGACCGGCGCCTGGTCTTTGCAAACGCCGCGCTGCAGGCATGGTTCCCCGGGTCGGCCTCCCCGGGCAGTCTCCCCTTGTGTCACAGCGTGCTGTATGCGGGCTCTGATACGCCCTGCCCCAACTGCCCTGCCATGCAGTGTATGGAGACGGGCAGCAAACAGGAGGGGCTGCCTGCCTGCACGGACGATCACGACAAGCCCCGGTACCGGCTCTCATGCACTCCGCTGCACAGCCGGGACGGCACGCTTCTTGGCGTACTTGAAATTGTCGATGCTATCAGTACGAGCGCTCAGGCCGAAAAGGCTCAGCAGCAGTATACCGCACGGCTCGAGGGAAAGGTGCATGAGCGAACCGCCGAACTGGCTGCCTCCCAGCAGAGCCTGCAGCAGAAAATATCCGAGCTTGATGCGGTCAACCGCGAGGTCAAGGTGAACCGCGACCGGCTTATCCGTTCGGAAAAACTTGCCGCCGTGGGTGAAATGTCAGCCACCGTGGCCCATGGCCTGCGCAATCCACTGGTTTCCATAGGAGGCTTTGCCCGAAGGCTTTTGAAAAAAGAGCAGGCCGATAAGTCGAGCGCGAAGTATCTCCAGATCATCGTCGAAGAAACAGACCGCCTGGAGGTGATTCTGTCGGAGCTTCTGGATTTTGTGCGGCCCAGAAAGCTTGAGCTCACCAGCGTGTATCTCGGCAGCGTCATCGAGGATGCGCTCAAGGGTTTTGCAGGGGAATTTGTCCGTCACGGGATTCAAATCGAGACCAGATTTCATCCCGGCATCCCGGCGATGGAAATAGATGTGGGACAGTTCCGCCACGTGCTGCACAACCTTTTTCAGAACTCCATTGATGCCATGCAAAAAGCAGGGGTTCTGCATGTCTCAACTGCTCTTGAAGATGGGCAGGCTAAAATTTCAATAGCAGACACGGGCGCCGGAATCGATGAGGGAGATGTGGAGAAGGTGTTCCACCCCTTCTATACCAGCAAACCCAACAGCACGGGTCTGGGGCTTGCCGTGTGCAATCAGATCATCGCCATACACGGGGGGCATATAAAACTGCAGCGCCACCTGCCCCGCGGCGCTGTGTTCGACATCTACCTGCCGCTTGCCAAGCCTGAGGTCCATTAGCGCAATTAACTAAATCTTGTAACCGAAAACCAAAATAAAGCTGCATGCAGTAGCTGTATGGCTTCATTGCTTGTCATTCCCGCTTGACGGGAATCCCTTTTAGTGTGCAGAAAAATGATTCCGGGCAAGCCGGAATGACCGAGTTGCGTTTTCTTTGATAACACATGAATAATGGAATAATAGTAATTTGTTACATGCTTTAGCGCCTGGACGAAAACCATTTAGTGCTGATGTGCCGGCTTCCTGTATCACGTGCCAAGGCTGAACAGCAGATCGGCAAGGGCCCTCTTCTGAACGGCACGTGCAGCCCCGTCCGCCGGGCTTATGGCAAACTCACTCACAATAGTGGGGCGGATGGTGGCATAGAAGCTTTCAAAAGCGCTTTTTATGTCTGCGCTGTTCTGCGCCGCCTGCAGGTCAAGCTCAAGGGAGGGCCGCGCCGCACCAATTGCCTGGTACACATTCAGGATCGCCGCGTCGGTCACGACGCTGTCATCAACCGCGGCGCGAACTTCATTGAGCATCGCCCCATGGAAGGCCACTATGGAGTTTCTGATTGCTAAACGGTTGTCCGTGTTGTCGGGCAGCTGTTTCATGGCGGCCAGAAACGTTGCCAGAGCCCCGTCTATGTTTGATGTATTGGCATAATCGAAAACCTTTTTCAGCACGGATTTTGTCTGCAGGGCATTGCTCTGCATTTTTCGTACGAGCGAACGCTTGATGAGCCGGTTGCGCAGCGTGGGAGGAAAGTCACAGTCTGCGGCCGCAGATTTAATCGCTCGCTCAAACTCGACCTCGGCAATCAGGCCTGCCTTCATATAGAGCTGCGGCGGTATGCCCGCAGCGTCAAGGATTTCGAGCACCTTCTTCTGCTGCTGGTTGAGCAGCGCTTCAATCTCGGCGCTGCTGCCGCCTGATTTTTTGACCGTAAATATTTTTTTGACATACCCTTTCCGCACCGCCTCAATTTTTGTCAGCGCCCCTTTGATTTTTCCCCCGGCATCGGAAACGACGTCCGGGCCTAAATTTCCGTCTTCGAGAATGTCGAGAAACAGCAGGCGGGACAGCTTGCGGGCCTTGTAAATATGCGCGATGACGCAGCCCTGCAGCGCGGCGCTCCCCCTGATTTCAGCGGCAATTCCTGGGTCGATCAGCTCGTCGATATCATACTGGTTGACCTGGTCGGGCGGGGTGCCTTCCTCAACTTCCTGCAGCAGCAGGTCTGTGGCCACATCGGTTTCAGGGCTGACAATGGCATACTGCGTTTTATTGTCGCTTGTATTGTCCGCAGCAGTTGTACCGGCGGCAGCCGATAGGGATGCTGCTGATTGGGCTGCCTGCTGCACAGCGGTCATGGTGCACTTTGTTGTCTGCCCGTTCTGCGTTATTTCTATGACAAGATTTTTTATTTCCTGAAAAAAATAGAGAACAAAGGAACCTTCCTCCTTGGTTTTACCGGTGCCAATCTTTCCCGAAGCAGGTGTCTGCGTGCCGTCATCATCAAGGCTGTAGGCTGCAACACGCCCTCCGGCCGGGCTCTCGGCGGCGTTCTGAGTGTCATAGACGCCAATGATTTTTGTTTTGTACAGGCCGAGAATGGTGCAGCCGGGTGAAAAGCACAGCATAGCCAGTGCCAGCACAAGAAGTGATGTTTTTGTTGTGTTCATGGAAGTATTCCCCCGCATGATGTATACAATTTTTTGGTTCTACAACAATATCTGTGGGTATTTCTAATGGTCTTTATGTATGTTTAAGGTCTGTTAGAAAAGAAGCCAGTCCGCCGCGGCGGATTGAATCCTATTCTCAGAACCCCAGTCTTGGCAATAATCAGATGGTTGGATGTTTAGATGATTAGCTAGTAGCAAAACTTCAAACCTTCCAATCCTCTAAGCTTCTAACCTTCTGAATTCTGACTACAAGTTTTTATGCCCCACGGATTTTGGCCGGAAGGCAATTTTTTTAATACTAGCACGGGCCATGGTCTTCTGCAATAAAGACGGCGCCGGCTGCTCCGGATACACTGCTCACCCTGGCGGGCGCGATACTGCAAGGCAGTCGCCCCGGTCCATGACCGCAAGCGGGAATGCACGGTAGCCGGTAACCCAGGGCTGCCGCAGCGAGCAGTCGGCCTTGTGCCAGAAAAACACCCACGGCGCCTCCTGCACGATTGCCTTTTCAATATCGCGGTAAGCGGCCTGCCGTGCACGTGTGTCCATGATGCCCAGGGCCTGCACGATACGATCATCTATGTCAGGATTTTTAAACCGCGACTTGTTGCCGCCGGCGCCCCAGTTTGCCGAGTGAAACATGGGGTAGAGAAAATTTTCTGCGTCCGGGTAATCAGCCCACCACGAAAGCCAGAAAGCTTGCGCATCTCCTTTGGCCACCGTTTCAATGAAGGTGCTCCATTCAAGCTGCACAATGCGGGCATCAATGCCGACATCGCGCAGATAGCTTTGCAGAACCTGGCAGATATCAAGGTTTTCAAGGTCTGCGGTCTGATAGATGGTCATGGCAAAGCCCTGCGGGAATCCAGCCGCTGCAAGCAATTGCCGCGCCCGCGCCGGATCATAGCTGTAGCCTGCGGGCGCAGCGCCTCCCCGCAGCTGCGGCGGCAGCGGGCCTGCGGCAAGCTCGCCGCGGCGGGACATGATCGTCGCCAGCATCTTTTCCCGGTCGATGGCGTGGTTGAGGGCCCGGCGCACCCGCGCGTCGGTAAAGGGCGGCATCTGGCAGTTGAGCCCCAGATAGTAGGTGTTCAGGCCAGGCGCGGTATCAATAGAGGACCGCCATTTCGGGTCGCGCACGAAGCGGTCATAGTCGGATGCCATGATTTCGGGCAGCAGGTCGAGATCGCCCTTTTCAAATTCCACAAGGGCAGTGAAATCCTCAGGTATGATTTTATAGCAGATTCCTGCAAGCCGGGGCTGTTGGCCGGCGTAGCTGCTGTTTGCCGCAAGGTGGATAAACTGGTTGTGTTGCCACGCCTCCAGCTTAAAGGGCCCTGCGCCGCTTGCGTAAAAGCCGAAGTCAGCGCCCCGGCGCTCGACTTCCTCCCGCGGCACAATGTAGGCCGTGGTAAGCCCAAGGAAATTTATAAACGGCGCGAACGGTTCATCAATCGTAATCGAGATTTCATGCGGCCCGGCAACCGTAATGCCGGCAAGCAGGGCGGCTTCTCCGCGCATAAACTTTTGCGCACCTTTGATGCGCGACAGCACCCAGGTGCGCGGGGAGCGGGTTTTGGGGTCCAGCACCCGCTCGAAAGAGTAAGCCACATCTTCGGCACGCAGCTCTCTGCCGTTAAAAAATTTGATGCCCTTTTTCAGCTTAAAGGTATAGGTGCGGCTGTCGGCTGACACGGTCCACGACTGGGCAAGGTCAGGTGCGGCTGCAAGGCTGTCGTCAAAGCGGACAAGGCCGCTGAAAAGCTTTGCAGCAATCCGCGCGCCGTCAAGATCGACGATGAGGGCCGGGTCCAGCGTGGTGGGATTGCGCTTCAGGCGCACATAGAGCGTGTCGGGCAAGCGGCGGTCCTCACCGCCGCAGCCAAAGAAAAAGCAGCATGCCATGCACAGCGCCATGCCCCGAATAGTTGCTTGTATGATTTTGCCCGGCATGGGCCTATCATAGGATAAAATGGGGCAAAGGGGAAGAGTGCTTGTAGAGATATTCCGGAAGTCGGAAGTCAGAGGTCGGAAGTCAGAGGTCGGAAGTCAGAGGGCAGAAGTCAGAGGGCAGAAGCCGGAATGGAAGTCATAGAAGCTTCCAGCATTGAAAGTAAATTGGATTTATTCCCATACCCCACAGCACCTGCCAGAATCACATACTAATGACCAACAGGTTTTAGCGAGGAGGCTGATTTTTAATCATGCTAAAACTGTGCACTTTTGAATTTTAACAGCTATCAATATGTGATTGACTCTCATATATAAATAGCTTAAAAAGCAATTCATACACCGATGGGTTGGGGTTGTGCTGGATTTCTTCAAATGGACTTTTTGAAGTAACGGGAGCACCTGATAAACAGGTACCATGGACAAGAAGCTGAAAAAACAGTTAGAAGATATTGCCGGGGCAGCAGCTGTTTTCGACGGCCTTGACCTGAGAAAGCAGTACGCTGCTGATCAAAGCTTTGTCAGCGGCAGTACGCCGGATATAGTTGTCAGGCCACGCCGGGTTGAGGAAATCCAGGCAATCGTGCGGCTGGCAAACCGGGTTAGCATTCCGCTCACTCCCTTCAGCTCAGGGCTTAACCTGCACGGCGCGGCCCTTGCCTCGCGGGGCGGTATCATGCTTGATCTCACCGGCATGGATAAAATTATTGAAGTCAATGAAAAGGACTGGTACGCGGTTATTGAGCCGGGGGTGACCTATGAGGCGCTGCAAAATGCCGCGACGGATAAAGGGCTGCGGCTTATGGCGCCATTTGGCGTGCCCCCCCGCCGTTCGGTTTTAAGCAGCTATGTGGAGCGGGACGTCATGCTCGCTGCCGCCCATCTGGAATATGGGAATTACCTCACCCAGGATACCGAGCTGATACTCCCTGACGGGGAGTTGTTGCGAACCGGCTGCTGGAATCTTGGCGGCAAGCCGGGCGGCATGTATGGGCCGGGTCTGAATAAGCTTTATAAGCTGTGGACAGGGGCGCAGGGCACACTGGGTGTACTGGTCAAAATGATTGTAAGCGTCCAGCACCTTTCAGCACAGCGGCGCTTCTTTTTCATGCCCTTTGACAGCAGTAGAAAAATTCCAGAAGCTATTAAGCAGATACAGAGAAAGGAGATCGGTTGGGAGTGTTTTGCGCTGAACAGGTTTAATCTGGCTGCTATTCTCAATGATGAATGGGAAATCCCCCGGCAGTTTCCTGCGGCAAAAAAAACGTCGGCTCAGTTCGAAACGCTACAGAAGTCTCTTCCCGCCTGGACAATCATTCTGGGAATTTCCGGCTCTCCCTATTTTCCGGAGGAGCGGGTCGCCTATGAAGAGGAAGCTCTCAAACAGCTGTGCAGGGAAATGGGCACGCCAGTTGATTCAAAACTACCCGGATTCCCGGATATAGAGAAGGTATTTCTCAGGGAGAGCCTCAGGCCCTGGGGAGTGTTAAAGAAATTTAACTACAAGGGCTCTGTCCATGACCTGTCCTTTAAAGTTCCCCTGCATAAATTTTCTGAGTTTGAAGCCCTCATAGCAGATATAGCCGCTCTAGCCAACTATCCGCTGCAGGATATTGGCGGCTACGCTGTGGTGCTGGAAAGAGGCAGGGCTATGCATTGCGAATTTGACCTGCATTGCGAACCTGATGGGGCTGCGGCTCAGGCGGGCATAAAAAATCTGTGGCTTGCTGCCAGCAAAGCCCTTCTTGACAAAGGAGCGCTGTTTGACCGCCCGTACGGGGACTGGGCTCCAATGGTGTATGCCCGTGCCCCGGAATATGCTTTAAAGCTGAAGCAGATAAAACAAGAGATGGACCCGCAGGGTATTTTGAATCCGGGAAAACTTTGTTTTTAAAACAGATTACAGAATGTGAGCATATACATTAGGGCTTTACAGTATGAATCAGCAGAAAAAAGTTATTCCAAACAAGCTTCCCCGTGAAGTTTATCAGGCGCTTGAAGCCATTGTCGGCAAAGATAATATTACCGAAGACCGCGCCATTGTTGAAACCTATAGCAGGTTCGGCATAGATATCCCCGGGTATCTCAAGAAACACGCAAGAGATGCATCCAATATTCCTGCCTGCGTGGTGCTGCCCGCCACCACAGAGGAGATTCAGGCCATTGTGCGTGCCGCAAACAGATTCCGGGTTCCCTTTATCTCCATGACCAACGGCCAGCTTGGTGTTGCCTGCATGCCCACCACCCCCGCGCCCACCATCTGCATCCACTACAGCAGGATGAACAGGGTGCTCGGGATCGATGAAGAGTCCATGACCATGCGCGTTCAGCCCTATGCTGACTATGGCCAGGTCCAGGCCGAGGCCATGAAAAAAGGTCTGTGGAACGGCGGGACGCCGCTTGCGACAACGCTCTGCAAGATATCATCCCAGGCAGCGCTGGGCGGGCTCTGGCAGACCAGCAAGAAATACGGGACAATGGGTAAAAATATAATCGGACTCACATTGGTCCTTCCGGATGGAGAGATGCTGCGCACCGGTTCCTATGCTGTGGAGGGCGTTGATGATTTTTGGGAATATGCTCCGGGCCCCGATCTTGTAAGCCTTTTCCGGGGCAGCGCCGGTTCTTCCGGCATCATAGCCGAAATGACCATCAAGCTGCACACCTGGCCTTCAGACCCATCCATGCCGGAGCCGGCAGCCGGACGGCCCTGTATACAGACCTATCATGACGACCGCTATGACCGGCCTGAACCGCCGGAGAACTTCCGGCTTTACTGGATGGAGTTTCCTGATATTGAAACCCAGATCCAGGCGCTGCGCGAATTTGCCCACGCCGGGGTTGGTATCGGCCTTAATGCCACCGGCATCTATAATGTGTACTACTGTTCGGCAACCCAGGCGCAGACGCTCAAATGGGTCGCAGAGAAATTTTTCCCCGCCTATAATATATATATTATCAGCGGCGGCTTTACCTCGGACAGGCAGCTTGCCTATGAAGAAAAGGTCATACGGGCAATTGCAAAAAAATACGGTGGAACGTTCCTCTCATCTGATTACAAGCCGGAGGTCCTTGAAGCGCTGCGGCCGTGGAATCTGGACTGCATCAGGCATGTGTGCGGGTACCGGATGTCGCGCCATTTTTATCTTGATACCTGGTTCTGCAGCGGGGTAGCGGAAGTGGGCAAGGACGCCCAGGATATCTGGACTGCGGCAATAAACGCCATAGGGGAAACCTATCCAACCGACCGCGGCGGGGTCGACAATACACCTTTTATGTACGCCAGCGATCCTGGCGGAAGAAATTTTTTTACTGAGGCCGATGTGTACCCTGATGGCATGGATCCCCTGCAACTGCAAAAAGCGCAGCAACTCATGCTCTTCAGCCATGCACGGACATTTGCCCAAAAGATCGGGCCGGGGGTAACCGGCTTCGGCGCGTCAGTTGAGCCGCTCACCACATTCTTCCCGGAGATGGGGCCCAATGTTCATCTGCTGCTGAGAAAGTTCAGAAAGGTTCTGGACCCCAACGGCGTGTGCGCGCCGGGGCGGACGGTTTTTACCGAAGAAGAACTGAAGCAGCTCCCCCCTCCACTTGTAGAGGCGCTTAACGGGCTGAGGAAACTCAACGGAATGGAGCCCGTTGTTATTGATTCAAAGTAACTGATACAGATGCCCTGCGGCAGTTTATGCTGCATTCCAGGTCACGACTTCCGACCTCCGACCTCTGGATGCCGCCGCGCATTATTTTGTTCTGAGCTTTTCAATATCGGCAAGCAGCTGTGCGCGCAGCTTTTCTGAAACAGTTTTATTTATTGCGGCAATAACCATATCCTCCGTGACACTACCGCCTGCGCCCGCCAGCCCTGTTACTT
>CAYNVA010000446.1:0-3599 GCA_964400575.1 uncultured Thermodesulfobacteriota bacterium
TTCGGCATGCAGCTCGGGATAGCCGCCGGGCAGGTAGAGCCCCAGTATGGCCTCGGGCAGGGCAGTGTCATGCATGGGGCTGAAGAAGACAGGCTCGGCGCCGAAATGCTCCAGCAGGTCGATAGTATCCTGATAGCAGAAGCAGAAGGCTTCATCCCGGGCAATGCCGATGCGGGGAGGTCGGAGGTCGGAGGTCGGAGGTCGGAGGTCGGAGGTCGGAGGTCGGAGGTCGGAGGTCGGAGGTCGGAGGTCGGAGGTCGGAGGTCGGAGGTCGGAAGTCGGAGGTCGGAAGTCGGAGGTCGGAGGTCGGAGGTCGGAGGTCTGCCCAGCAATACCCAATATTTTTTGCATATCCACAGTCTGCTCCAGTTGCTGCGCAAGGTTTGCGATGCTGGTCTGCAAGGTCTCCCTCTCGGCTGCCATAACAAGGCCCAAATGCCGCTCGGGCGTACGCCATTGTTCGTCACGCGGAATATACCCCAAAACCTCGGTGCGGCATTTTTCCTGCACGCCTGCTTTCAGCATTTCATAATGCGCGGTGCTTCCGACCTTGTTGAAGATAACGCCCGCAATATTTACCACAGGGTCAAACTGCTCGAACCCCAGCACTGCGGCCCCTGCGCTGCGGGCACGTGATGAGCCGTCGAGGACAAGGATTACCGGCAGGCCGAGCCATTTGGCAATCTGCGCCGAGGAGCCTTCATCACCTGCGCCGCTCAGGCCATCATAAAGCCCCATAACGCCTTCAACAAGAGAAATGTCGGCGCCAACTCCAGCGAGGTGAAATGTGCTCAGGCACGAGTCGCGCCCCATCATCCAGCCGTCGAGATTGCGGCTCATGCGACCGGTGACTGCAGTGTGGTAGCCAGGGTCGATAAAATCCGGCCCCACCTTGAAGCACTGCACGGTAAGCCCTCGATCCATGAGCGCACGGGCTATCGCCGCCGTGATCATGGTCTTGCCCGCGCCGCTGCGTTCTGCTGCTATGAGAAGGCCTTTGTGCATAGTAGTAGTACGAGATTAATTATCGTTTACTGTAATTGAATCGCGCGACAGGGTGCGCTCGGCAAAAGCAGGGTCAAATCTTTATCTGGACCAAACGGCTCTTTCAACAAGCATGAAATGTCAAGATGAACATTTGACCCACTGGTCCCTCTGAAGCAGGCTCATTATGCGATCAGCATTTCGTGCAGAGTTTCTTTGACTTTATCGACAGTCTCATGCTGCATTGCGCCGATTCTTTTGACGAGCCGTTGTTTATCTATCGTGCGAATCTGATCAAGGGCTATAAAACCGCTCTTTTTTTTGAAAACAATCGAAACCCGCCAGGGGTAGTCACGGGGTGAGGTGGTCATGGGGGCTATTTGAACCGTTCGCAAGCCGGTGTTCATTTCATTGGGCGAGATCACGACACACGGCCTTGTTTTTTTTATTTCCGAGCCTATCGTCGGGTCGAGATTGACAATATAGATGTCGTACTGCTTAATCACCAGTCCAGCTCCTGGTCATCGCCAAGCACATCCGGCAGCAGCAGGCGGTCGTCACCTTCGGCACGCATTTTTTTTGCCTGAAGCGCCCAGCCTTCCCGCGGTGCTTTTTTTAACGGCTTTAAAATGATGGTCCCGTTTTTGGCGGTCAGTTCGATCTTGTCGTCAATGCCGGACTGGCTGAGGATTTTATGAGGGATACGTATGCCTTTTGAATTGCCGATCTGTATCAGCTTTGCTTCCATAAAGCGTGCCTCCTGAATGTAATTACGTTTGTAATTATAGTGGCAAGCGGCAGTTCTGTCAATCTTAAGCTGCCAATGATTAATTTGCTTTGCGTGAGAGCAGGGCAGGGGCGTGAAAAACTGCTTCATACGATAACAGGCGGACAAGGTGCTGTCCGCCCGTGAGGTGCTCAGTTGGTCAGGGCGTGGTGCCTACTTGCCCAGAATCTTTTTCAGCTCTGCGCAGAGCTTTTTGTTTTCTATCTTCTTTTTGACCGCCACACGGAAATAGCGGTCGCTCAGTCCCTGGAAGTCTTCGCAGGAGCGAATCAGGATGCTTTTGGCGAGCAGCTTTTCAGCAATCTGGAGAGCATTGAGGCGCGCCGCGTCTGCAAGCTTTACGAGCAGGAAGTTCGCGCTGCTTTTAAATACGGTCAGGTGCGGCAATGCCCGCAGATCGGCGGCAAGGCCGTCGCGGTTCTCCTGTATGAACTGCAGGCTTTTCTGGATATGCGTGGCGTCAAGCAGGCTTTCGGTTGCCGCGCGCTGCGCAAGGGCATTCATGCTCCAGGGGGGCATTTTTTCACGCATTTTTTCAATATTTTTAGGGTGCGTGATCGCGTAGCCTGCGCGCAGGCCGGGCAGGGCGAAGAATTTGGTCATGGAGCGCAGAATCAGGAGATTTTCAAAATTTGCGGTTTCGGCTTTCAGGGAATTTTCTTCTGCAAAATCCATGAAAGTTTCATCCAGTATCACCGCGGTGCCTTTTTTTGCGGCAACGGCGACCAGGTCCCGCAGCATTTTGGGCGGATGCAGTACGCCGGTTGGGCAGCCGGGATTGCACAGATAGATTGCGCTGTACCCGCGCTTGAGTTCGTCAAAAAGCGCTTTTTCCTGAAGGGCAAAGCCATCCTTCGCCGTTGTGGTGAAGTAGAAGACCACGCCCTTTGCCTGCTGATAGGTTCGCTCATACTCGGTAAAGGCCGGCGCAACGATCAGCACGCTTTTTGGCCTCAGCGTATAGGGCAGCAGGTGTATGAATTCGCTTGACCCGTTGCCCGCGATGAAATGGTCGGCCGGCAGGTGGTGATAGGCTGCAAGGGCATTGATGAAGGCGTGGGCATCGGGGTCGGGATAGTTCAGCACGGCAGTGTCGGGAGCTGCAAGGGCCTTCTTTACCCGCGGGGCATATCCGAGGGGATTTATGCTTGCGCTGAAGTCAATGAGGGTCTCGGGTTTCACGCCCAGCTGACGGGCAACCTGATATATGTTCCCACCGTGTTTGCGTTCCACAAACGACTCCTTTGAAAGATTAACCGTTCAATGTGAAGAATGTTTCATAAGCCCTAAAGTCATCATGATGTAACTTATTGTATTTTCGGCATTTTGTCAATACTTATGAATAATATATATCTGGACAATTACAGAAGAGCCTTATTTTGTTTGCCTGCGATGCTGAATCGCTATAAGATGAGGCACTGGTGTGAGCGGCGATTTTTCAGGAGAAAAGATTTGTTTATCAAGGATTTAAACGCATGCGAGCTATTTTCGGCTGGTGATGACACGCACCTGCGGGAGCTTCTGCATCCTGACAAGGCAGACCTTAAAATAAGCTATAGCCTGGCCCATGCCGTGGTGAATCCGGGTCAGGCAAGCCTTCGGCACCGGCTCCGCACCTCCGAGGTATATTATATACTGGAAGGCCGGGGGCTCATGCACATTAATGATGAAACAGCCTCTGTGGGGCCGGGGCAGGCGATCTATATTCCGCCGCATGCCGTGCAATCTATTCATAATACAGGGTCTGCCGATCTTGTGTTTCTGTGCATTGTCGATCCGGCATGGCGGCAGGAGGATGAGGAAGTGCTGTAAAGGGTTCGGGGTTCAG
>CAYNVA010000447.1:0-4846 GCA_964400575.1 uncultured Thermodesulfobacteriota bacterium
GCCGGGATCCATTGTCAGCACTTCGTTCAGCGCATGTGCCTGGGGGCATACCATGGCCAGAGAAAGACAGAGGCACGCCACCGCGAGAGCAAATCTTGCTTTTTTCATGAACATTCTCCTTTAACGTATTTGTTGTTTTGTTGTATGGACGACCAATGAGCGGATAGTTAGTAAAACCGTATCCCCCTTCCGCTGGCGCCTGCAGGCCTGCACGGCCCACAGGAAACACCTGTCTCTCCATATGGATATGAGCCATACATACAAAATAACAAACGCTATGTCAATCATTTATCCACGTGCGGCATGGCCGGTATATCAATTGATTGTCGGCAGGAACCGCAGGTTTCTTTACTTACATCTTATGAAATTATAGACGTCCTGCTGCGGAAAATCTTAGATGAAATCGTTACATTTTTAAAAAATACGAAAGCGGAACCGTGTGTCCACGGTTCCGCTTTCGCGCGTAGATAAAAAAGAAGAGGGTATCAGCCGTTGTTGGCTGTAAAGTTTTTCATGAAATCTACAAGCTTCCTGATGCCTTCAACAGGCATGGCATTGTAGACCGAGGCTCGGCAGCCGCCAACGGAGCGGTGGCCTTTGAGGCCGTCGAAACCTTCTTTTTTTGCTTCCTTGATGAATTTTTCTTCCAGTTCTTCGCTGGGCAGACGCCAGACGATGTTCATGGGCGAGCGGCTTGCCTTGTCGACAGGATTTTTATAATAGCCGCCGCTCTGTTCGATGGCATTGTACAGCAGGCTTGACTTCTCGGCGCGCCGCCGCTCGATTTCGGCAAGGCCTCCGATCGACTTGATCCATTTCATGGTCAGGCCGGTCATCCAGACGATGAATGAAGGGGGCGTATTGTAAAGGGAGTTATTCTCTATATGCTGATCATAGCGCAGGTAGGCTGGCAGATCCTTGCGCGCCTTTTGAGCAAGTGAGTCTTTCATGATAACAAGCGCCATGCCGGCGGGCGCGAGATTTTTCTGAGCGCCTGCGTAGACCATGGATATTTTGTCCCACGGCACGGGGCGGGACATGATGTCTGATGACATGTCGCAGATAAGGGGCACATCGCCCGTGTCGGGGAAACTCTGCCACTGGATGCCGCCGATGGTCTCATTGGAGCAGAGATGGGCGTAGGCGGCGCCGGGTGTGAGCTTGAGCTCTCTTTGTGCCGGCATGCGGGTGTATTTTTCGGCTTTGCCGTCCCAGGGCACGTTGACTGCGCCGATGAGTTTGGCATCGTCATAAGCTTTTTTGGCCCAGGAGCCGGTCAGAATATAGTCAGCGGTCATTCCCTGATGCAGAAAAGCCAGGGGAATCATGCCGAACTGAAGCGTCGCGCCTCCCTGCAGGAACAGGATATGATAGTTTTCAGGCACCTGCAGAATTTCCCGGATCAGGGCTATGGTTTCATTGT
This sequence comes from uncultured Thermodesulfobacteriota bacterium, assembly GCA_964400575.1. Lineage (GTDB taxonomy): Bacteria > Desulfobacterota > WTBG01 > CAIYCZ01 > CAIRTM01 > CAIWCT01. The sequence continues at coordinate 1,424 of CAYNVA010000447.1, forward strand.
GGACGCCTTCATATACCTTGCCGCGGTGACTCATCTCAATGAGTGACATGCCGGTGTTGTCGAAGTCAACCATTTTTGCCGCTGCTTCCTGAAGGGTCTCGACAGGCAGCGTGGATGGTCCTGCTGCGAAGTTGAATATCCTTGCCATGCGTATGTCTCCTTTTGGGGGTAATTGTCCGCGCTGAGTATTGCGCTAAGTTTTTGATAATGCGGGCATTATAGGGGCAGAGTCATAGTGTGTCAAATGAAAAAAGAATGACAATTTGTCATGGGCGAAAAAGCCTCCCCCCCCCTGTCTGTATCATTCTGTCAGCCTGCCGGAGAGTATTTTTTAAAGATTAATTAACCAAAATAAAATGCCCGAGCTCTTGTGTCGCCGGCGGCAAAAAAGATATTGTGCTGCCTTCTTTACTTATGCTATAGAAGATTATTACGCTAAATATTTTTTGCTATCGTTTTATTCTTGTTTTGGACTATGTTATCAATGTGAACCCATCGTAGGAGGTCGTTATGATGAAAGAGCTACGGGATATCGTGGGCGCGAAAAATGTGCTGGATGACGAAAAGACTCTGGCACTGTATTCCACAGATCAGACCCTGAATCCCCTGAAGAGGCCTTTTGCCGTAGTGAAGCCCAAGAACACTGCTGCAGTGCAGGAGCTCGTTAAATGGGCAAATACAACGCTTACACCGCTGGTTCCTGCCAGCTCGGGCGTTCATTTTACCGGCGGCACGCTTCCCGCGCAGGGCGGCATTATCGTTGATCTTTCGGGCATGAACAAGATACTGGAGATCGATCCCCTGAACCGCAAGGCCAAGATCGAGCCGGGCGTGACCTGGCAGCAGTTAAATGAAGCGCTCAAAGAGCATGACCAAATGGCTCTGAATCCCCTGTTTCCCCATTCAGGGGCATCTGCTCTCACCAGCTCTGTTGAGCGTGAGCCCATGCTGATCCCCAAGTATGAATACGCCGAGCCTGCTCTTACCATGGAAGTCGTACTTCCCACAGGCGATCTGTTCCGCACCGGTACGGCATCCGATGATCACTGCGAAGGCGCTTACCCGGAAGGCCCGGGCATCGACTTCTGGCGCCTGTTTCTTGGCGCGCAGGGCACCCTGGGCATCATCTGCTGGCTGAACGTGAAGACTGAATACCGCCCGAAGCACCAGAAGGCCTTTTTTATGGGCTTTGACTCACTTGATGACTGCGCCGGCCCCATTTACAAGATGCAGCGCCGCCATTTGGGCAATGAGTGCTTCGTGCTCAACCGGTTCATGATGGCGCAGCTCCTGGCTGACGATCCCAAGGACTTCGGCAAGCTGATGGCTGATCTGCCCAACTATACCCTGGTGCTCGTGCTTGCCGGTGCTCCGCGCCGCCCGCTTGAGCGTATTGCCTACGAAGAAGAGGCTCTCATGGAGATAGCCGCAGACTTTCAGCTGCAGCCCGGCAAAACCGTGGGCGGCATTGCGGGCCTTGAAGCCACCATGCTTAATAAGCTGCGCAACCTGCCTGCAGGCGACTACTGGAAGACCCGCTTTGCCAGCTCATCGCAGGAAATTTTCTTTATAACCACCATGGACAAGGCTGCCCGCTATGAAGATATCGCCATGGGATACGGCGCCACCTACGGCCTGAACATAAGCGAAGTGGGCGTCTACATGCAGCCCCTGGAGCGCGGCCGCGCATGCCATCTGCAGTTCAGCTTCCCCTGCGAGCTTGAGGATGAGGCAGAGCGTGAAAATATCGGATCGCTCTCAGTCGAGCTCAGCCGGCAGCTTATCGACGAGGGCGCGTTTTTCACCCGGCCCTACGGCCCCTGGGCCGACATGGTGTACCGCCGGTCTTCTTCCTATACGGCCATGCTCAAGGAGCTGAAGAAGATTTATGACCCAAACGGCATTATGAATCCGGGCAAACTCTGTTTCTAATTCAAATTTTCAGATAGATGGAGGATTCCATGGCTAAGGAAATGTTGCTTCCCAAAGATCCGCGCTATTTAAAATATCCCCTTGAAGGGCCGTTTGATCAAGAGAAGGCCCGCTGGACAGCTTTCAACTGCTCGCGCTGCTCGGTGTGCAAATGGGTGAACTCCTGGCAGGTCAAGAGCGCCCGCTATGCCCGCATTTGCCCCCAGCATACGCGCTACCTGTTTGACTCCCATTCGGGACAGGGAAAGTGCGACCTGGCTCTGTCCATTATCGACGGCAAAATGAAATGGGGCGATGACCCCGAGATCAAGGATATTCTGTTCCGGTGCACCATGTGCGGCGGCTGCGATGCCATGGACAAGAATATCCGCGACGCCGAGCTTGTGAAGCTCTACCGCTGGATGCGCACGGAATACATCAAGGATCAGGGCATCCTGCCCGAGCAGAAGCCCCTGGTGGACAGCCTCAAGCAGTATGACAATGTCTGGGTACAGCCCCGCTCCAAGCGCAATGCCTGGGCAAAGGAGCTGAAAGCCCTTGGCATCAAGGATCTCAACAAGGAGAAAGCAGACGTGCTGCTGTTTGTCGGCTGCACCTACGGGCTTTCACAGGAACTGAAAGGCACGATTGTAAATATTGCCAAGATATTGAAGGCGAACAAGGTCGACTTCGGCATACTCGGGGATTCCGAACTGTGCTGCGGCAGCCCGCCTGACAAGATCGGCCTGCCTGAAGAGTTCGAGCGCCTTGCCACGGCAAATATCAAGCGTTTCAACGAGCTTGGTGTTAAGACCGTCGTGACGCCCTGCGCCGGCTGCTACGGCACAATTCGTGTCGAGTACGATGAGCTGCCCGTGAAGAAGAACTTCCAGGTTCTGCATGTGGCCGAATATATCGAGACGCTTATCAAGAATAAAAAGATAAAGTTCAAGAAAGAGGTTCCCGTAACCGTGACCTGGCACGACCCCTGCCACATGGGCCGCATGAGCCGTCCCTATGTGCCCGGCAAGGATATTCTGGGCGTGTATGAGGAGCCGCGCACCATTCTGAAGGCCATACCCGGAGTCGAGCTTGTTGAGATGGAGCGCATCAGGGAATATGCCTGGTGCTGCGGCGGCGGCGGCGGCGCGTTCACCGCGTTTAAGGATTTTGCCCAGTGGACGGCCCGCGAAAGGCTGACCGAGGCCAAGGATACGGGCGCTTCCATGATCGTTACGAGCTGCCCGTGGTGTGAAAGCAATCTGCGCGCCGGCGGTATCGGCATGGAAGAGAAAATGGAAATCAAGAATCTCTTTGACCTTATGATGGAAGCACTGTGAGAGGAGAACAGGCCATGACAGAGACAGCGAAAAACGATGAGCGTCATCAGCAGATTCTGAAAGCGTTTCAGGCTGCTATCGGCGTTGAAAACGTCAAGGATAATCCCGCAACGGTCAACGCATATTACGGCGACTGGCTGCCCCCGAAGATTCTCGGCATGTCCATGCCGCC
>CAYNVA010000448.1:0-7291 GCA_964400575.1 uncultured Thermodesulfobacteriota bacterium
AACCTCTTTCTGCTCGACGGCTTTTTGTATTTCATGAAAATCAAGCGGGACGATTTCAAAGGAGCACCCCTTGATTTTTTTGGTCAGGTGCCGGGCAGTTTCCTGCCATTCAAGCATGCAGGTGTCTTTTCCCCGGCGGGCGAGCACGCCGATTTTGTACGGACCGGATGCGCACAGTGTTTCCGGCAGAAGCATGACCAGCAGCGCTCCCAGCATGACTGGCCACAGGTGCTTTGTTTGTGTGCTCATAGCAGCGCCTCTAGTGAGAGATACTGACGGGTCCGGGCAGTTCTTCTGTTTCCTTCCAGCCGTACGTGCCGGATGCATGATCCTGCTGTTTTTTCAAGCAGCCGCAGGATGCACAGCACATGAAAAACCACCCGTGCACTGCGCAGCCTTTACTGCCCTGCCTGCTCCTGCATGTAGCGCTCAAGCGCCTGTTCCCATGGCCGCAGTACATGGCCTGTTTCTTTGGTAAATTTTGAGCAGTCGAGCACGGAATATGCGGGACGCCGGGCGGGCCGGGCAAGGCGCTCCGATGCAATGGGCAGCACGCGGGTTGGGCTGCCGGCAACGGCAAGTATTTTTTGTGCAAACTCGTACCACGAGCATGACCCTGCATTGGTCACATGATAGATGCCGCGGGCCGGGATAGCCAGCAGCGCCTCAATGGCCAGGGCAAGGTCGGCCGTGCAGGTAGGTGAGCCGGTCTGATCATCAACCACGTCCAGGACATCACGCTCACGGGCAAGCTGCAGAATTCTGCCGACAAAATGCTTGCCCTGCCGACCGTACAGCCACTCGGTCCGGACAATAACATGGTCGTCGAGAACTTCCTGAATACAGCGCTCGCCAGCAAGCTTGGATGTGCCGTAAACCGACAAAGGATTGGGCGCATCGTCCTCGATATAGGGGCGCTGACCGGCGCCGTCAAAAACATAGTCCGTGCTGATATGAACCAGCTTTGCCCCCGACTGCCGGCAGGCAAGAGCCAGATTTTTTGCCCCTGCGGCATTGACGGCGAAAGCATTGTCGGAATCCGTCTCGCAGCCGTCTACATTGGTATAGGCAGCGCAGTTAATAACACAGTCCGGCCCATGCATGGCTAGAAGTTCAGCTGTCTGGCGGGGGTTGCAGATATCAAGGTCTGCCAGATCCGTAAGAATCAGTTGATGGCTGCCGTCAAGAACCCTGATAATATCGTGCGCCAGCATCCCCTCAGCCCCTGTTATAAACACTTTCATACAAACAGGCCCCATAAAATAATTAGTACATTAAGTAAATCTGTATATATGTTTTTTCGCTTTTATCAAGCAATAAGATTTTTCACTGTGCAGCCCTTCAGGAAAAATTTTCCCTATTCCGGTCCGAGGTTTTGCCTCTGCCGCTCATGCAGCCTTTGTCATCCACCGGCAGCTTTTCGGAGCATGCACAATCCTGCCGGAAAAATCCACAACCCTCCGCTGCAAAACAAGGGCATAGACATCGCATAATGTTGCGGCCGGAATTCGCCAGTAACGTAGGCAGGGTTAGTCAGCAATTATGGGGGGATGCCTCCAGGAGCATTTTAAAAAAGTTTTAAAGCAGGCAGGGGATTGTGCGGAGCAAGTTTTTTTTGCCAGTACGATACAGGCAGGGAAAAAGTTTTTACGCCTATGCAGACCGGGCAAACAGTAGAAATAACATCACAGGATGCAGTGCGGCACCCGCTGTGCGGGTGGCTGTTGACTTCCATGCGGTATGCCGTATCTAATATGTCTGACGTTCAATGCCTCTTGGCCGCACCTCTAGTTGCACACCGGTCAGATCTTGAGGCACATTGCTTACTCTCATAACTAAACAATAATCTGAACATTCACTTCCCGGAACAGAATTGGCACAGGCATCCAAAACCCCTGTTGTGTTGACACCATGATATATAAAATAGCTCAGCCCCTGTCCCGTTAAAGTCACAGCGAATGTTGCCCCATGATAATTGCAGAGAGAGCTGAACGTGGGCCAGTTTTTAATTTCAGCACTCATCGGAAAAGCATTCACTGTTTGTACCGAAGCATATCCGGCTAATGCCGATCTTGCTGATTGAGCAGTTTCGATGGCTGCTGCAATACGACTTTTGATTCTGTAGGCCAAGAAATTGGGGACCGCAATTGCTGCAAGAATTCCAATTACTGCAACGACTATCATGAGTTCAATAAGGGTAAACCCTTTTGCTTTTCTATAGGTAAACATTTTACAGCCCCTTTTCTATTGGTGAAGCCAGCGAGCATAATTATTTTTAAGGCTTTACCTTAGTATCGAGTGTTACATACATATCATATATTTGATCATATCTCTATTATCATTTATATAAGCAATTTTCATACCTTTTTTTTGCAGTGTTTTAACATAAAAAAGACAATAAAAAGATAAAAATGAAAAATATGGTTTCCCATTTAGGGACACACAAACAAAAATCGTTACTTTTACTCGGGCTTAATCACTGCTTCCCGGATTGCAGCAATGGCCTGTGGAGCCGTGAATACGTGAATAACTTCGCCGCCGATGCGCACGGTCGGTTCGCGGTCGCACTGCTCAAAGCAGAACGAAACGCGCTCATGGCTTTTTTGATAATAACTATAGCACGTGTCATGACGCATGCTATGCTTTTTCCGGTTTCCATTTGACAGGGCAGCAGTGTTTCCCGTACAATCGCTTGACCGGCATGTGCCGCGCAAGCCCCGCTTTGCTTTGTAAGCGGGGTCAAGCGGCACGTATCGAAATATAAAAATTAAGCTCCGGGATGCCCCGCCTTGTAGGCGGGGAGCATCACTTTGAAATCAGTTTCACAAGGACAAAGGGTATGCTTAAGCTTTTTACAGCAGCACTCGTGCTGCTGCTCACCGCAGGTACGGTATCGGCCGGCATTGTCAAACAGTTATTATGAAAACGGCAATCTTATGGCAGAGTTCAGCAGGTCGGGCTTCACCATGCAGGGGCTGAGCAAGACGTATTATGAGAGCGGCAAGTTTAAGGCTGAGACCAATTATACAAAAGACAAGCCTGTGGGCGTTGGCAAAGAGTTTTATGAAGCCGGCCAAATCATGCAGGAGATACACTGCGCTGACGGCAGCCCGCAGACAAAAAAAGTTTTTTATGAGAACGGAAAGATGCGGCAAGAGTGGAATTACCGCGTGACCGGTTCCGGGGATCTGGCTGTGGTTACAAGCTATAATCCCGACGGCAGTCCCGCGGGAGAAAAGATTGTCAAGAAACCAAAGCCAAAGCAGCGCAAAAAGAAGTTGCACACAGGCGATGCTTTTCCCGAAAAGGCAGGTGCGTTTCGGTAGATGCTGGTGCTGCCGGCACAGGCGGGGCGAGTTCAACAGGTGACCGTGAAAAAAGCTGCGGTAGAGCAGCCGGATAATTCCCGATATGAAACTTTAGCGAAAGGCATGCATCATGGAGCAGAGCTTGAACCGTTTTCATGGAAAGGCTGCATTGGTTACGGGTGCCGGCAGCGGCATCGGCAGGGTCATAGCGCTGCGGCTGGCCAGTGAAGGCGCGGATATTGCTGTTGTGGATATCAATGAGCAGGGAGTGCAGGAAACCGCGACTATGATTCGGGAGCTTGGCCGCGCAGCATATCCATTCACCTGCGATATTGCCCTTGTCCAGGATGTGGAAGCAACGGCTGCCGCAGCGCTTGAAAAGTTGGGGAAGTTGGACATCCTGGTCAACAATGCCGGCACCGGCGACACCAATGCATTTTATGAAGATATCGATCAGGGGCTGTGGGACCGCATTTTTGCGATCAATGTGCGCGGCCCGTTCTTTTTTGCCAAGGCCGTCGCAAAGCACATGGTCGCCAATGGCGTGAAGGGCCGCATAATCAGTATCGCCTCCACTGAGGGCAAGACCAACCGTGGAGGAAGCCTTGCCTACGCATCATCCAAAAGCGCTTTGATCGCCCTCACGCAGGGCCTTGCCCTGCAGCTGGGAGCCTTTGACATTACCGTCAATGCAGTCTGTCCCGGGCTCATCGATACACCTATCTGGCACCGCGGAGACAAGGTCATGGAGCTACCTGAAGGCAGCGTGATACAGATGGTGACGCAGACAGCCATCGACAGCCGTCAGATTAAAATCGCCCGCGTGGGTGTACCCGACGACATTGCAACTGCTGTGGCGTTTCTGGCCTCAGATGAGGCAAGCTATATTACCAGCCAGGCCATCAATGTATGCGGCGGGCTTGAAGTTCATTAATTCTTTCAGAGGAGCCAGTACCATGCAGTATGATATTAAAACCATGACGCAGGCTGAAATAGATGACTTTCTTGCAGGCCAGAAGATGGGCTTTCTTGCTCTTACCGATGGTGAAACTCCGTACGCCATTCCCCTTGCCTATTTTTACGGCGAAGGCTGCATCCACATTACCATCCGGCCTGAAGGCCGCAAAATGGCCTATATCAACAGGAACAAAAATGTCTGTTTTTCGGTCTGCTGGGTGCCGGAGGGCTTCGGTATGCAGAAGAGGAACTATACCTCAGTTATCTGCGACGGGGTGCTGGAGCACGTGACCGACCCGGAGGGTTTGAGGAAAGCTGTTCGGGCAGGTGAAAAACACCTGGGCATGCCTGAGGGCGCATGGAACGGCCTTCTTGAAAAGACGCTGCAGAACCCCGAAGCATCAAGTTTCTGGAAGATCAGGGTTAAAGCCTTCGGCGGCCAGCGGGTATAAAAAAAGCCGCCCGTCATAAACGGGCGGCCCGGCATTTGCTCAGAGCTATTTTTTGTCGCGCTCATATTTGAACATGCACACGCAATCCCCATCAGCCATGCGGGAGAGGATTGCTCCCTTCATGCCGGGAAATGCCGCCTGGGTGGCAGCCACATCCATCTCGCAGATCACGTGGCAGGGCTTGTCGAACTTGGATTCCAGATGAATGCCGAACTTGAGACACGGGCAGACCCGCTGAATCTCAAGAACGCCATCGGTGGTATTGTTTGAAATATCAACAACTTCCATATCCATGCCGATTTGCTTATAGGGCGCAACCGCATCACTGAAAGCTGCGGCAAGGGTGGGGTTTTTTTCAAAAAATTTACCCATGTTATTGCGCTGCCGCTCGGGGTAGCCATCAAAGAGCGTATCCCATGCTTTTTTTTCTCCTGCTTCGTCCAGAATCTTGCGATAGGTGGCAAATTTCCCCCGGAACACTTCAAGTGGATTCATTCTATTCTCCTTAACCTTAATTAATGGATTATTGTTACCCTTGCAGCTTTACACCTCTTTGGCCATGCCTATATCCCGCGAGGTTTGCCCGGCCAGATGATTGTATGCAGCTGAAGCGAGAGCCGTGCACCGATTCCGTCCTCAAGCATCCAGCCGGCCAGTTTGTCAGGCGGCACTATAGCACAAAGTGGAGAAAAATGAATGTTTTTTATTTTAAAACAGGCGGGCAGCCTTGGCAGCAGGGCTTTTGCGAATTCGTAGTCTTCCCGTGATCCCACAACGAATTTCACCTCATCCTGCATGGTCAGCCGTTCAAGGTTTGAAAGATCATTTTTTTCAGACTCGCCGCTTGAGGGGCATTTCATGTCAACGATGCGAATGCAGCGCGTGTCAAGATGGTCTATATTGAGCGATCCGTTTGTCTCCACAAGCACGGTGTAGCCCTGGTCAAGCAGCAGTCGGGCAAGCACGGGCGCGTCATTCTGCAGCAGGGGTTCACCGCCGGTTATTTCAACAAGGAGGCAGGGATAGGCCCGTATGCGTGCCATGACCGCTTCTACTGAAAAATCAAGCCCTTCATCATAGGCATAGGCTGTGTCGCACCACGAGCAGCGCAGATTGCATCCCGTAAGCCGCACAAAAACACAGGCCAGACCGGCAAAGGAGGACTCGCCCTGTATACTGTAGAATATTTCATTTACTTTGAGCATGCTTCATTAATTTCAGGAACTCAGTCGTGTTTAAGCCGGGCTCCGTCAAGCGGCATGCGCCTGCCCGTGCAGGGATCCTCAACCGCGCTCAGCCTGAGCTCTTTATCGGTGACGGTAAAGGTGTAGTGCCCGGCCTGGTCTTCAGGACAGGCAAACTGACCGCCGGTGTCGGTAATGAAAAAATCGCAGCCATCAATCTCTATGCTGCCGGTAACGTCGATCTGCGTGAGGTTGGGCGCACCGGCTGCCTCAAATGAGAGGTCAGCAGAGATGTCAATCGTATAGGTTGCGCTTGTCCAGAGGCCGGGCAGCAGCGTCTCGTCGCAGGTGCCTTTTTTGCATCCGGCCATGCAGCAGAGCGATAAACATAAGGCAATGGCTGTTGTCAGTAGATGTCGCATCATGTGGGCACTCCTTTTTTTGTGTTGTATCTGCGGGGGTATGGTACATGTGGTAATGCAGTATAGGTTGAAGCGCTGTTTGCGTCAATACTAAATGCTGCCGAATCCGGTCCGCGCAAGTTACTGCTTGTCCATTGGTGCTGATTTCAATTATTATGTGACAAAATATTCAAGTTAAGAGGATAGCTATGAGTGCTTTGGTCAATTCGGTATCTGGTCCGATCTCCCCTGATGAATTCGGCCCCACGCTTATGCATGAGCATATGTTCGTGCAGTATGGCGGCCCCTCGGCAGAGTACTGCCGTCCGGGCCGCCCACGCGACGAGGCTGCGGCCGACTGCCTGGATTATATCGCGCAGATCAGGGCCTGTGGCGTGCAGAGCATTGTGGACCCGACGACGGTTGACCTTGGCCGCAATGCGCCGCTTATGGCCGAGATTGCTGCACAGACCGGCTTGAATATTATCTGCTGCACCGGCATCTACAGCACTGCCACCTATGTGCGGCTCCGTGATCGTCTGGGCGGCAGCCCTGACGCCATTGCTGATGTATTTATACGTGAGCTTACCGATGGCATCGGCGAAACGGGCGTGAAGGCCGGCTTTATCAAGGTTGTTTCTACTGCTCCCGTCATTCGACGTGATGAGCATGAGCTGCTGCTTGCGGCGGCTCATGCGTCGGTTGCAACCGGCGCTCCCATCATCACCCACACCGATGGCGTACTCGGAGACGAGCAGCAGCGCATCTTTACCGCTGCGGGTGTGCCAGCCCGCCGCATCGTCATCGGCCACAGCTGCAGCTCAACCAGCTTTGCCTATCACCACGGCATCGTTCAGGCAGGCTCCTATCTTGGTTTCGACCAGGTCGGCATGGAAACCGTGCTGCCCGACGAGGTTCGCGTGGACAGCCTGCTCAAGCTCATTCATGCGGGATGGGCCTCGCGTATCATGATATCTCACGATTCGGTC
>CAYNVA010000449.1:0-9655 GCA_964400575.1 uncultured Thermodesulfobacteriota bacterium
AATGATGGAGCAATTTCGCGGCACCACGATTCTTGCCATACGCAAAGAGGGCAGGGTCTGCATCGGCGGCGACGGCCAGGTGAGCTACAATAACACGGTTTTGAAACACAAGGCCAAAAAGCTCCGCAGGCTCTACCAGAACAAGATTGTAGCGGGTTTTGCCGGCGCTACGGCCGATGCTTTTACGCTTTCTGAAAAATTTGAAAAAAAGCTTGAGCAGTACAATGGCAATATTGCCCGCGCCGCCGTAGAGCTTGCCAAGGAATGGCGCTCCGACAAAATACTGCACAAGCTTGATGCCCTGCTGATCGTGGCAAATGAGGAGCATCTTTTTATCCTTTCGGGCAATGGCGATGTGATCGAGCCTGATGACGATGTGGCAGCCATCGGCTCGGGCGGCCCGTATGCCCTGGCGGCAGCCCGGGCGCTGCTGCGTCATGGTAACCTGCCTTTGCGCCAGGTTGTTGAAGAGTCCATGAAAATAGCATCCGAGATCTGCATATATACCAACAATGAAATCTGTATCGAGGAGCTGTAACCCGCTGCCGCCTGTGGCGACAAAGGTTTGTACTCACGCTCCTGCATATGAATGGATAGAACAACGTATGGAAGCCCAGCATCCCTTAAATCCCCGCGAAACCGTGGCCGCACTGGACAAGTTTATCATCGGCCAGAACAATGCCAAAAAAGCCGTGGCCATAGCACTGCGCAACCGCTGGCGCCGCCAGCAGGTGCCGGAAGACCTGCGCGAAGAAATCGCACCGAAAAATATCATCATGATCGGCCCCACGGGTGTGGGCAAGACCGAAATCGCCCGCAGGCTTGCAAAGCTTGCCCAGTCGCCGTTTTTGAAGATCGAGGCTTCCAAGTTTACCGAAGTGGGCTATGTCGGCCGCGACGTTGAATCGATGATCCGCGACCTTACCGAGCTCGCTGTCAAGCAGGTGAAAGACGAGGAAGCCGAGAAGGTGCGGGCAAAATCGCTTGAGATAGCGGAGGAAAAGCTGCTCGACCTGCTGCTGCCGCCGCAGCGCCGCCCCCGCAAAGATCAGCCGCCGCACATCGAAGACGGCCAAAAGACAGAGGCCGAATCGCAGGCTGACACGCGCGAGAAGCTGCGCGCAATGCTGCTCGACGGCAAATTCGACCAGCGCGAAATCGAGCTTGAGATCACGCAGCAGAACATTCCCATGGTGGAAATTTTCTCGGCATCAGGCCTTGAGGAGATGGATATCAACATCAAGGATATGTTCGGCAATCTTTTGCCGAAAAAGACCAAGAAGCGCAAAGTCAAGGTTCCCGAGGCCCGCGACATCATCGCCAAGGAGGAAGCCCAGAAGCTCATTGATATGGACAGGGTGACGTCCATGGCAGTGCAGCGCGTGGAGCAGTCGGGCATCATCTTTCTTGATGAAATCGACAAAATCGCCAGCCGCGAAAGCGGCCACGGCCCGGATGTATCGCGCGAGGGAGTTCAGCGCGATCTGCTTCCGATTGTGGAAGGCTCAACAGTCACCACCAAGTACGGCATGGTCAGAACCGATCATATCCTGTTCATCGCCTCGGGCGCATTTTATGTTTCCAAGCCCTCGGACCTGATACCCGAGCTGCAGGGCCGCTTCCCCATCCGGGTTGAGCTCAACTCGCTGTCCAAGGAGGATTTTATTCGTATTCTGACAGAGCCGCAGAATGCGCTCATCAAGCAGTACATAGCCCTCATGGATACCGAGGGCGTGAAGCTTGTGTTCAGTACCGATGCCATCGAAAGGCTTGCCGAAATCGCCACAACGGTGAATGAAAAAACGGAAAATATCGGAGCCCGGCGCCTGCACACCATCATGGAGCGCCTGCTTGAGGATATTTCCTTCGAGGCTCCGGAGCGCAGGGGAGAGCAGATCGACATCGATGAGGCCTATGTTTCCCGGCGGCTTGATGATTTTATTAAAGATGAAGACTTGAGCCGGTACATACTCTGAAACCGGAACTCGAAATCGCCGGCCAAACATTCTTATATATAAAAGACAATAATCAACCGGCAACTCACAACAGGCACACGCATGCAGACAGCCATTGAAAAAGCCAATATACTTATGGAGGCGCTTCCCTATATCCGAAAGTTCGCCAACAAAACCTTCGTGATCAAGTTCGGCGGCAACGCCATGATCGACGAGCGCCTGAGCCACAGCTTCGCGCTGGATATTATTCTTCTGAGCTATGTGGGCATACGGCCCGTGGTGGTTCATGGCGGCGGCCCGCAGATAGGCGGGCTTATGGAAAAACTGGGCAAGCAGCCCGAGTTCATCGACGGCCTGCGGGTGACGGACCAGGAGACCATGGACATTGCCGAGATGGTGCTCACAGGCAGCATCAACAAGGATATCGTGAGCCATATCAACAATAACGGCGGCCGGGCCGTTGGCCTGAGCGTCAAGGATGGCAGCCTCATCATGGCCCGCAAGATGCTTAAAAAAGACAAAAACGATCCTTCAAAGACAGTCGATATAGGCTTTGTGGGCGAGATCACCTCGGTGAATCCCCAGGTCATCAATACGCTGGACTCAAACCAGTTCATTCCCGTTATTGCTCCCGTGGGTTTCGGCGAGGACGGCCAGACCTATAATATAAACGCCGACACGGCAGCCGGCGCAATCGCCGGCGCGCTCAAGGCTGAAAAGCTCATCCTGCTCACCGATGTCGAAGGCGTGAAGGACAAAAGCGGCAGCCTGCTCTCGACGCTCACCGAGCCCCAGGTGCAGCGCCTCATCGGTTCGGGCGACATATCAGGCGGCATGATCCCCAAGGTGACCTGCTGCTGCAAGGCACTTGATGAGGGAGTGGCAAAAGCCCATATCATCGACGGCCGGGTTGAGCATGCGGTGCTTCTTGAAATTTTTACCGATATCGGTATCGGCACGCAGATTGCGAAGGCTTAGAGACTATCCCTGTAGGTTTTTGGCCTTGCTTTTTCAAGCAGCTGCTCACGGGTAGAGGCGGTATTTTTTGGATCGGCACAGGCCGGCAAGAGAGGTGACAGCATGGTAAACGTTGTTGAAACGACAAACGAAAGCATTTTCCAGACATATAAACGCTATCCGGTTGTGCTTGACCGCGGCAGGGGCTGCCTTGTATGGGACGACACGGGCCGCGAGTATCTTGATTTCCTGGCCGGCATAGCCGTGTGCAATCTGGGGCACTGCCATCCTGCGGTGGTGCAGGCGGCAAAAGAGCAGTGCGATAAGCTCATGCATGTTTCCAACTACTTCTATACCGGGCCGCAGGCCGCGCTTTCAGAGCTGCTTATCAGCAATACATTTGCCGATCGCATTTTTTTCTGCAACAGCGGGGCCGAGGCTAATGAGGCGGCCCTTAAGCTTGCCCGCAAGTATGCCCAGGACACCACGGGCGGAAAAAAGTATGAAATCATCACCATGGAGCACTCCTTCCATGGCCGCACCTTTGCAACGCTCACCGCAACAGGGCAGGACAAGTTTCATCACGGCTTCGGGCCCCTGCTGCCGGGGTTCAAATACGTGCCGTTTAATGATATGGCCGCCCTGCGCGCGGCAATAACCGACATCACCTGCGCCATCATGCTCGAGCCCATTCAGGCAGAGGGCGGTGTAAATATGCCTGCTGATGATTATCTCAAAAACGTGCGCCAGCTGTGTGATGAAAAGAGCCTGCTGCTCATCTATGACGAGGTGCAGGTCGGCATGGGCCGCACGGGCAAGCTGTTTGCCTATGAGCACTACGGCGTTGCGCCCGATATCATGACCATTGCCAAGGCCATTGGCGGTGGGCTTCCGGGCGGGGCCATGCTTGCGGTGAAAACTGTGGCTGAAACATTTACTGCCGGCAGCCATGCCTCGACCTTCGGCGGCAACCCGGTGGTCATGGCCGCAGGCGTTGCAACGATGAAGGAACTGCTCGGGGGCACGGTGCTTGAAAACTGCCGCGCCATGGGAGCCTATTTCATGGAGCAGCTGAAGAAATTCAAGACGAAGTATCCGAAACTGGTAACCGACGTGCGGGGCAAGGGACTGATTCTCGGCATGGAAACAACCCTGGACGGCCGCGACATCGTCAGCCGCTGCCTTGGGAAAGGCCTTATCATCAACTACACGCGCGACACGGTGCTGCGGTTTCTGCCGCCGCTGATCGTTGAAAAGCAGCATATCGACCGGTGCATGCAGGTGCTTGACGAGATATTTGCAGCGCTGTAAAAAAATCGCTGCAGGAGGTTTAAGGAATACAGGCCCGGTTGCCGGAAAAGGCTGCAGGGCTTTTTTGTTGTCTGCCATATTTACATTTTCACAAATTTGGAGAATACTTTATCTCAAGACTTTTTAAAGGAGTCGATGTGAAAATATACATAAGAATCAGTGTGCTTATTGCGGCATGTGCCGCCCTTGTAATCATTGCAGCCTGCTCGAGCAAAGATAAGGCCGAGAAACCCCCTGCGCCAGTCACGGCAGCAACTGCTGCCGGCAAAAGCATGCCGGTACAGATACATGCCATCGGCAATGTAGAGGCCTTCCAGACCGTTGCGGTCAAGTCCATGGTGGGCGGAGAGCTGGTGCAGGTGAATTTCCGGGAAGGCGACTTCGTCAAAGAAGGCGACGGGCTCTTCCAGATCGATGCCCGGCCCTATGAAGCTGCCCTCAGGCAGGCTGAGGCAAATCTTGCGCGCAACACGGCCCAGGTTAAAAACGCCAGTGCACAGGAAAAACGCTACGCCTCTCTTTTGAAGGAGAAGACCGCCTCGCAGGAATTGTACGACAGCGCCAAAGCAAATGCCGATGCATTTTCAGCAGCAGTGAAAGCTGATCAGGCCATGGTTGAAAATGCCCGGCTCCAGCTTGCCTACTGCACGATTAAAGCCCCTGTCTCGGGCCCGGCCGGCGAGCTGAAGGTGGACCGCGGCAATATTGTGAAGGCAAACGATACTTCGGCCCTGGTGACAATCAACCAGGTGACACCCGTGAATGTTTCCTTTGCTGTGGCCGAACGCTTTTTTGCCGATATCAGGCAGCATGGCACCGCCGCACCTTTCGTGGTTGAGGCCGCAGCTCCCAAAAGCAGCCTGCCACCTGCCAGAGGCCGGCTTTCATTCATCGACAACGGGGTCAACACGCAAACAGGCACTATTCTTTTAAAGGCTACCTTCCCCAATGAAGACCGGTTGCTGTGGCCGGGGCAGTTTGTGAATGTCACCCTGATTCTCGCCATGCAGCAGAATGCCGTTGTTGTGCCGTCGCAGGCTGTGCAGACCGGGCAGCCGGGCACATTCGTATTCGTCATCAAGGATGACCTGACAGCGGAGCTGCGCACGGTGACGGTGGACCGAACAATCGGCCCTGAAACAGTTATTGCCAAGGGCGTGCAGGCAGGCGAGCGCGTGGTGACCGATGGGCATCTGCAGCTCGTGCCCGGCGGCAAGGTTGAGATAAAAAGCGGGCAATGAAAATTTGTTTTTCAATTGCGGTGCGTTGATGTGACGGTTTCCGTCGGCAACAATTGTAGGGGCAGTTCGCGAACCGCCCCTACTAAACATAACCGATGGGTTTGACTTCGCTGCATCTATCCAAGGAACATAATGCAAACAACAATAACCAATAGAACCAATTCAACCTCACTATATATATTATGAACATCTCAGCTCTCTTCATTCGCCGGCCGGTCATGACCACGCTGGTCATGCTTGCCTTTGTGATCTTCGGCATTGCCGGATACCGGCAGCTTTCGGTGAGCGATCTGCCCAATGTGGATTTTCCCGTCATTCTGGTAAATGCCGCCCTTCCCGGCGCAAACCCCGACACCATGGCCTCGGCCGTTGCTACGCCCCTTGAGCGCGAATTTGCCACTATAGCGGGGCTGGACTCCATGAACTCGGTCAATGCCATGGGCATCACCATGGTCACCCTGCAGTTCAACCTCGGGCGCAATATCGATGCTGCTGCGCAGGACGTGCAGGCGGCCATTTCACGGGCTGAAAAGAAACTTCCGCGGGATATGCCCAGCCCCCCGTCCTATAACAAGGTCAACCCTGCCGACACGCCGGTTATGTATCTGGTCGTCGTATCGCCCACATTACCGCTGTATGCCGTTGATGAATACGCGCAGACCCTCATCGGCCAGCAGCTGTCCATGCTTGCCGGTGTTGCGCAGGTGCAGGTCTTCGGTTCGCAGAAATACGCCGTGCGGGCCCAGATCGACCCCGACGCGCTTGCAACCCGCGGCATCGGCATCGATGAGGTCATGCGCAGTCTGCAGGGCGGCAATGTAAACCTTCCCCTGGGCGTTTTCAACGGCCCGTACCAGGCCTTCACCGTGCAGGCAAACGGCCAGCTTTTAAATGCCGCAGGCTATGAGCAGCTGATTGTCACCTGGCGGGGCGGCTCGCCCGTGCGGGTGAGCGATGTGGGCCGCGTGATCAACAGCGTTGAAAACGACAAGGTGGCAAGCTGGTTTAACACCCCCACGAGCACGTCGCGCGCCATCATTCTTGCCGTGCTGCGGCAGCCCGGCAGCAATGCCGTCGAGGTGGCTACTTCTATAAAAAACCTGTTGCCCAAGCTGCAGCAGCAGCTTCCCGCGTCGGTGAGCCTGAAAGTGATCTACGATCAGTCCACAACGATCAAGGCATCGATCAGGGATGTGGAGTTCACGCTGGTGCTGGTGGTGTGCCTCGTGGTGCTGGTGATCTTCCTGTTTCTCCGAAATTTTTCCGCCACGGTCATACCGAGCCTTGCCCTGCCCGTGTCCATCATCGGCACCTTTGCGGCCATGTACTGCTTCGGGTTCAGCCTTGACAATCTCTCGCTCATGGCCCTGACGCTGTCGGTCGGGTTCGTGGTGGACGATGCCATCGTCATGCTTGAAAATATCGTGCGCCATGTCGAACAGGGCGAAGGCGTGCTTGAGGCTGCGCTCAAGGGCTCGAGGGAAATCGGCTTCACCATCGTTTCCATGACCCTGTCGCTCGTGGCGGTGTTTATTCCCGTGCTGTTCATGGGCGGTGTGGTGGGCAGGCTCTTTTTTGAATTCTCCGTGGTCATAAGCCTTGCCATCCTCATTTCAGGCATCGTTTCCCTGAGCCTCACGCCCATGCTCTGCTCGCGCTATCTGCAGCCTGCGCAGAAAAAAAAGAACCACCTGTACGCAGTCTCCGAGCGCCTTTTCAATGGCATGTTCGCTTTCTACAAACAGAGCCTTGACCTGGTGCTGCAGTTCCCCCGCACCACCATGATTGTCTCGGGCGTCATTCTCGTGCTCACCGTGTGGCTTTTCATCATCATACCGAAAGGGTTTCTGCCCAATGAAGACCGCAATATGATCTTCTGCTTCACCGAAGCCTTTCAGGGAATATCCTTTGATGACATGGTGGCCCACCAGATGCAGCTTGTCGACATTATCAAGCAGGACCCCAACACCCTGTCGTTCATGTCCAGCGTTGGCGTGGGAGGGCCCAATGTCTCCGGCAATACGGGCCGCATGTTCATCACCCTCAAGCCGCGCGAAACGCGCAGGCAATCCGTGGATGACATCGTTCAGCAGCTGCGCGCCAAGCTTGCCCGGGTGCCCGGCATCAGGGCATTCCCCCAGAACCTGCCCATGGTGCGCATCGGCGGCCAGCTGACCAAAAGCTTTTATCAGTTCACCCTGCAGAGCCCCGATCTCAAAGAGCTTTACACCCATGCCCCAGAGCTCGAGGGAAAGCTCCGCAAGCTGCCCATACTGCAGGACGTGACCTCTGATCTGCAGATAACCAATCCGCAGATCACCATTGAAATCGACCGCGACAAAGCCATGGCCCTTGGGGTGACGGCGCAGCAGATCGAGGACGCCATCTTCGGCTGCTTCAGCGCCCGCCAGATCTCGACGATGTATGCGCCCAACAACCAGTACCAGGTCATTCTTGAGCTGGAGCCAAAATATCAGCAGGACCCCGCAACCCTTTCAAAGCTCTATATCCGCTCGGCTACGGGCAGCCTGGTGCCGCTCAACACGGTTGCAACTCTCAAGCGCGACGTGGGCCCCATGACGGTGAATCATCTGGGGCAGCTGCCGGCAGTGACGATTTCATTCAATCTCCGGCCCGATGTGGCCATCGGCCAAGCTGTTGAGGCTGTGCAGAAGCAGGCCCGCGAAACCCTGCCCGCAACCGTCACCACCAGTTTTCAGGGCACGGCGCAAGCATTTCAGGCATCGATTCAAAATCTGGGGCTCCTGCTTCTGATGGCGATACTGGTCATCTATATTGTGCTGGGGATTCTGTACGAAAGTTTTGTACACCCCCTCACCATTCTCTCTGGCCTTCCCTCGGCAGGATTCGGCGCCCTGCTCACGCTGCTGGTCTTTCGGGTGGACCTGAGCGTCTACGGCTTTGTGGGCATCATACTGCTCATCGGCATTGTGAAGAAGAACGCCATCATGATGATCGACTTTGCCCTTGACGCGCAGCGCAACCATGGCAAAAGCCCCCATGAGGCTATTTATGAAGGCTGTCTCATCCGCTTCAGGCCCATCATGATGACCACCATGGCCGCCTTCATGAGCACGCTGCCCATAGCACTCGGCTTCGGCGCGGGCGCTGAGTCGCGCAGGCCTCTGGGTCTTGCCGTTGTGGGCGGGCTGCTTTTCTCGCAGATCATCACGCTCTACATTACCCCGGTCTTTTACGTGTATATGGATTCGTTCCAGACCTGGCTCGGCAATGTTCGCTGGAAGGGCGGGAAGTAGGGGCGGTTCGCGAACCGCCATTTTAATAAAAATAAACGATGGGTTTCGCTTCGCTGCACCTGTCCGAGCTGTGTTTGCCGAACAGGTAAAAAGCGTGCCCATTCAGGAATTCAGTATTTGCCCCCGGAAGAGTTTGAGGCTATAGTACACCATGAAAACAGAAAACAATCGCCTGGACAGAGCACCTTAAAATTTCACGATTAAGCGTCGAAGCCCTTGAGGTGCAGTCCATCGTTAACAACCAGCGGCCAACAACCAACCCCCTGGCGTTGAAGGCCCACGTAAAGGAGAAAAAATGAAACGCGCATTAATCACCGGTATCACCGGACAGGATGGATCCTACCTGGCTGAATTGCTGCTTGAGAAGGGATATGAAGTGCATGGCATGATACGGCGCTCCTCTTCATTTAATACCGGCCGGATCGACCATATCTATCGCGACCGGCACGAAACAAACGTGCGTCTGTTTCTGCACTTCGGCGACCTGAATGACGCCAGTTCAATCAACCTGCTGCTGCGGGATATTCAGCCCCATGAGATATACAACCTGGGCGCCCAAAGTCATGTGCGGGTTTCCTTTGATGTGCCGGAATATACCGGAGAGATTGATGCCATGGGCGCTGTTCGTATTCTTGAAGGTATTCGCGAGACCGGCCTCAACACGAAATTTTATCAGGCTTCCTCCTCGGAGCTGTACGGCAAGGTGGTTGAAACCCCGCAGAAAGAGACTACGCCTTTCTATCCCCGTTCACCCTACGGCTGCGCCAAGGCCTACGCCTTCTACATCACAAGGAATTACCGTGAAAGCTACGGCATGCATGCCTCTAACGGCATTCTTTTCAACCACGAATCTCCCCGGCGGGGCGAAACCTTCGTTACCAGAAAAATTACCCGCACAGCAGGCCGCATCAAG
>CAYNVA010000450.1:0-3170 GCA_964400575.1 uncultured Thermodesulfobacteriota bacterium
CCGCAGGCTATCGAGCTTGCCTATGCCCAGTCAGAATCGTTTGTAACCTGGCTGATTGAAAAATATTCTTTCAGGGATATGCGCAGCCTGCTGGCCCGGCTTGGCAGAGGTGAGAATATTCAGACTGCAGTGCGCGGCGAGTTTAACGAGGAACTTGCCGTGCTGGAGCAGAAATGGCGCGAACAGTTGAGATAACGGCTAACTATGATTTTTTCGGCTGCGGCACAAAAGTACCCGTTCGGGACTGAAAACCAAGGACTTTACGGCCTCTATTCGCCGGCCCGTACACTGCTTTACAGCATATCTGCAAGCTGCCTGACAAAAGCCTCTGTAGCCTCCCATCCCATGCACGGATCGGTGATCGACTTGCCGTACACATTTTCATACACCTTTTGTGCTCCGTCCACAAGATAGCTTTCCACCATCAGCCCTCTGACCATGTCCTTCAAAAGCGGTGAGTGCTTCCTGCTTTGCATAACCTCCATGCCGATGCGGGGCTGCTCCTGGTAATGCTTGTCGGAATTTGAATGATTCGTGTCGATGATAATGGTCGGGTTGACAAGGCCGCGTTCAATATATGTCTCAGCCACGCGCATGAGATTCTCATAATGATAATTGGGTATATTGCGGCCATAAGAATCAACAGCTCCGCGCAGAATGGCGTGTGCATAGGGGTTGCCGGATGTGCGGACTTCCCATCGATGGTAGACAAACACATGGGATCGCTGTGCGGCATACACCGAGTTGAGCATGACTTCGATATCGCCGCTGGTGGGGTTCTTCATGCCGATGGGAATATCCATGCCGCTTGCTGTGAGGCGGTGCTGCTGGTTTTCAACCGACCGCGCGCCGATGGCCACATAGCTCAAAAGATCTTCCAGATACGGCGTGTTGTTGGGATAGAGCATCTCATCGGCCGACGTCAGGTGAGATTCGCTCAGCGACCGCAGATGCATCTGCCGTATGGCCTTGATGCCTTCGGCGATATTGGGCTCCTTCTGCGGATCGGGCTGATGACCCATGCCCTTGTAACCTTCGCCCGTTGTGCGGGGCTTGTTGGTATAGATGCGGGGGATGATAAGTATTTTTTCGGCAACCTGCTCCTGCAGTTTTGCCAGCCGCGAAATATACTCGCAGACAGCGTCTTCATGATGAGCTGAGCAGGGGCCGATGATCAACAGAAATGTATCGCTTGTACGGTCCAGTGCGTTCCTGATTTCCCTGTCGCGCGCCTGCTTCACCTTTTTAAGGTTTTCAGGCAGCGGCAATGCTTCGCGTATCGAGCCCGCCGAGGGAATTTCCTGAATGTATTGAAAACTCATACCTTTTACATCTCCATGATTTTGTTTCTTAAAATAAATAATTATTATACCTGAATGAGAGGTGTAATTGAAAGCTTTTTTCCAGACAGGCGGGTTTTTGGAACGGCAAACAGCACGCAGTGGTACAATTAGTGAAGAATTTATAGCATATATGATCGCTGGCAACCCCATGCAGTAGCACTTGCTTTCCCCTTCTCCCGGACTGTAAAAGGAGGTATTTTTTAACCGGATTTAATTAGCTATACTAATAGTAAAAAATGGTTTTTTTGAAATCGCAAAAAAATGCCTTGCAAACAAGAAAATTATTAGCTATATAACGAGTAGAATAACTACTCAATAAGGCGCAAATATGGTTGGGCTTTTCAACGGTCTCATTTCATCAAAGACACGCATAAAGCTGTTGGTGCGCTTTTTTTGCAACCCCGGGACAAGCTCGTACCTGCGGGAGCTTGCCAAGGAGTTCGATGTATCGACTAATGCTGTACGCGAGGAGCTTGCACAGCTCACAAGTTCGGGTTTTCTCAATACCCAAAAAAACGGCAGGCAGGTTAATTATCTGGCAAATGAGCAGCATCCTCTTTTTCCTGAACTCAAGTCAATGGTTGCAAAAGTAATGGGCATTGATCAGGTGATTGACGGCATCGTCATTCGCCTTGGGGAGCTGAAGCGAGCCTATCTTATAGACGATTATGCCGAAGGCAAAGATACGGGCATTGTCGATCTTCTGCTTGTCGGCAGCATCAACATGGGGCAATTGGCCGACCTCTCGCAGAAGACCGAAAAATACATCAAACGCAAGATCCGCTCTCTGGTGCTGAGCCAGGAGGAATTTACCCGGTTTGAAACAAAGCTTCGGCAGCGGCCCTATCTGCTCATCTGGGAGGCAAAAAAGTAATGCTGCCCGCTACAAGGTGGGGATAAAAAGGAGGAGCTCGATATGAGTGCGGTAACAAAATTTGAGAATTTAAAGGACCTGATTGTTGAGTTGCGCGGCCAAAGCGTCTTGCTCGATAGCGATGTCGCTGAGCTTTACAGGGTTGAGACAAAACGAATTAATGAGGCCGTAAAGAATAATCCTGATAAATTTCCGCATGATTACATGTTTGAGATCAGCGAAGGAGAGTTTGCGGATTTGCGGTCGAAAATTTCGACCGCAAAATTTGCAAAGACAAGATCCTTACCTAAGGCCTTTACTGAAAAAGGTTTGTACATGATTGCTACGATATTGAAAAGCAAACAGGCTACAGAAGCGACGTTTGCAATCATTGAAACTTTTTCAAAAATCAGACAGCTATCAAGAAGTATTCAGGAGCTATCGATGGTTCAAGATAAGGCTGATCAGAAGGCGCTCATGCAGAAAAGCGGGGAATTGATCGCCGGGATTTTTGATGATGACTTGCAAACCAGCGATACCGAGACATCCATTGAGCTGAACTTTGCAGTTTTGAAGTTCAAGCACACAGTAAAGAAGAAGAAAAAACATCAATAGTTAATTATAAAATTTTCAGGCATAAACTACACATGGCTACTCAAGACATTGTCGATCCTCAAAGCACATGGGATATTGTTATTCGGCCGCAGCGCGCCTGGTGGGACCTGCGCCTGGGCGATCTATGGCGCTATCGTGATCTTATCCGCCTCATGGTCTGGCGTGATTTTATCGCCATTTATAAACAAACCGTCCTGGGGCCGGTCTGGCACTTGATACAGCCGCTGATGACAACGGTTGTCTTCACGGTCATTTTTGGCAGTATTGCTAAACTTCCCACCGATGGTTTGCCCCCCTTTATTTTTTATATGGCAGGCAACACCGTCTGGGGGTATTTTTCCACCTGCCTGCTCAGCACC
>CAYNVA010000451.1:0-3232 GCA_964400575.1 uncultured Thermodesulfobacteriota bacterium
CATTCTGCGCCGCAGGCCGCACCGTATACGCCGAATGTGGCGGCTTTCTCTATCTGCTTGAATCCCTTACCGGCCTTGACGGTACAAGCCGCGACATGGCCGGAGTCTTCCCGGCCCGGGCAATGATGCTGCCGCGGCTGCAGCGCCTGGGCTATGTGGAAGTGGAGGCGCTTGCCGAACACCCGTTTCTTGGCGCTGGTGAAAAAGTGCGCGGCCATGAATTCCACTACTCCGCTATAAGCGATATGCCCCTGCACATTCAGCGCACCTGCCGCGTCACGCGGCGCAAGGATAAGGCAGAATTTGCCGAGGGCTTCCGCATCCATAACACCCTTGCGGGTTATATGCATCTGCACTTCGCGTCAAACCCCTGCTTTGCGCAGAACTTTATCGACTGCTGCAGGCAGTAGGTACATCACCCCCTCATCCCGGCCTTCTCCCGCAAGGGGAGAAGAGGTTTCATAATCGCAGATTTTGCAGGGAACGGTCGCGACCGTTCCCTGCGATGATTTCAATACCAGCCCCCGCCTTCTTGACAAACCAGAGGCTCTTGCGTTATGGTGAACGCCACAACAGCACAACCGCATCAAAGGAGAGCCCATGCAAACGATTTCCGTCGGCCTTATAGGCTTTGGCACCGTGGGAACGGGCGTAGCAAAAATTCTTGAAAAAAACGCCGGGCTTCTGTATCAGCGCCTTGGCGCAAATATT
Organism: uncultured Thermodesulfobacteriota bacterium; assembly: GCA_964400575.1. Taxonomy (GTDB): domain Bacteria; phylum Desulfobacterota; class WTBG01; order CAIYCZ01; family CAIRTM01; genus CAIWCT01. Next base: position 712 of record CAYNVA010000451.1, read on the forward strand.
GAGCTGAAAAAAGTTGCCGACCTCGACATCAGGCGCAGCCGCGGCGTGACGCTGAAAAAAGGCGTGCTCACGACAAGCGCAGATGAGGTCGTCAACAATCCCTCAATCGATATTGTTGTGGAGCTGATGGGCGGTATCGAGCCTGCGCGCAGGCTCATTCTGAAAGCCATAGAAAACGGCAAGCATGTTGTCACGGCCAACAAGGCACTGCTCTCAGCCCATGGCTGGGAGATATTCAGCGCGGCCCGGCGCACCGGTGTCGATGTGGCCTTTGAGGCAAGCGTGGGCGGCGGCATCCCTATCATCAGGACCATGCAGGAGGGGTTCGCGTCGGACCGGATTTCCGGGTTTCTCGGCATACTCAACGGCACCTCCAACTATATCCTCAGCCGCATGACCGACGAAGGTGCAGATTTCAAAGCCGTGCTCAAAGACGCTCAGGCGCAGGGGTATGCAGAAGCAGACCCAACCTTTGACGTAGAGGGCATCGATACGACGCACAAGCTCAATGTCCTGATCTCGCTTGCTTTCGGCGGCAAAGCAGATCCCAAAAAGATATACACAGAAGGCATCTCTCTCATCACGCCTCTTGACATCGAGTTTGCCCGCCAGCTTGGCTACAAAATAAAGCTTCTGGCCATATGCCGCGGCTATGGCAGCGAAGTTGACGCGCGCGTGCACCCGAGCCTCATTCCCGAAACGCATATGCTTGCGCAGGTGGGCGGAGCCTTCAATGCAATCTTTGTCCAGGGCCAGGATGTGGGGCCAACCATGTTTTACGGCCGCGGTGCGGGCATGATGCCCACCGGCAGCGCCGTTGTGGCAGACATCATGAGCCTTGCCCGCAATATCGTCAAGGGTGTTTCAGACCGCGTGCCGCTGCTGCCCTGCGGGAGTAAGGTTCCAAGGGCTATACGAATAAAACCTATGAGCGATATCCAGACCCGCTATTACATCCGATTTTCCGCCGTGGACAAGCCCGGCGTGCTGTCGGCTATTTCGGGAATGCTCGGCCGCAACCAGATCAGCATTCACTCCGTGGTGCAGAAAGGCCGCGACACCAGCAACACCGCGGTATCCATTTTCATGCTCACGCATGAGGCCAAAGAATCAAACATCCAAAAGGCCCTTCGCCAGCTTGAAAAGCTCTCCATGCTCAAGGGCAAAACAATGGTGATACGGATTGTTGAGGATATTCCCGCGGCAGGATGATTGTCAGAGGTCAGTAATTATAGCGGACCTGAGCTAATCTATAATGAATTTATGGCGACTGCTAATACAGCTTTTTATCACGCAATGTGAAAATTTTAAGAACAAAGGCCAACCACAATATATAGGCGAAGCGAGTTGCCTATTTATTTATCTCCAATCACCAATCATCACAAACGGCGCCCAGTAGAAGGGGTGGTTGTACTGGGGCATGGCTTTGAGGTCAAGCAGCGTCTGGCTGCGGGTCTTGTCAAGGCATTTGATTGTTCATTAAAGGATGTTCCCTGTTGTTCCTGTCGCCCCGCTCATGTTTCTTGTATCAACATAAGGCCTTTGATTGCTTCAAAGTGGCGGTCGTGAGAGGCCAGCGCAAGGCTGTGTCGCATGGCGCTTGCGGCAATCCAGATATCATTGGTCGGGATCGGTTTGCCTTTTTCTCTGAGCTGCTTTACGACCAGCGCATAGTAGTCGGCCGTTTCAAGATCATGCGTCAGGACTTCAACGCGCGGCGTATTGAGAAAGGCTTCAAGCTCACCGCGGTTTTTACGTTCGCGTCCTCCCATGGCAAATCCGGCATACAGTTCTGCAATAACCGTTATATCGATGCCGATATAGTCGCAGCGCCGGAACAGTTCAACAACGCCGGAATGGCCGGCTTTGAATGCCGCATATATATTTGTGTCGATGGCGATTCGTTTCATTGCCAGATATCCTTGTCAATCTTTTCAAATATTTTAATATCGGCAAGGAACGCCTCTGTTTCCTGCTTGGTCCATCCGCCTGCCAAAGGATCAAGGTCGTCATAGTGTTTAAAGACAGGCTCCTTCGACTTTCCGGTCAATTTTTTTAACGATTGCACCAGCCATTGATTAACACTTTGCCTGTTGCGGGCCGCCTGATTTTTAATGGCCGTGTCCAGCTCCCCGTCTATGCCTCTGATAGTAATGCTTTTCATAGTTCCTCCAGATTGCATATTATGCATACATAATGATTGTATATAATGCCTGCACTGAAATCAAGTGCTTTTTGAGCCTTTTTATTGTCTTCAGGTGCGGAAAGCACCCATATACGGGGGAATCCATACTTAATAGCCTTCTTTTTCGCTGATCATTTTGTCCGGCGCCCCACTTTCAAGTAATAAAAAAAATCAGCAATCCGCATTTGTTTTTATCCCCGCCGAGTAGACCCGGAGAATCTCACCCCGAGTCCCTCACAGAACCGTACGTGACAGTCTCCCGTCATACGGCTCTTGTTATTCCACCGCCCCTGTAAAACAACCACTGCCAATGCACAAAAAGAGACTGCTCCTTCT
>CAYNVA010000452.1:0-1789 GCA_964400575.1 uncultured Thermodesulfobacteriota bacterium
GACGATTTTTTTTGTCTCTTTTTCGACCGTGATTTTCATATTGGCCGAGCGGACCATAAGATACTGCCCGAAATCCTTTACCGAGCAGATTTCCGTAGGCTGCATCAGCTCCTCATTTACGTGGATAATATCGCGGGGTGAATTCCTGCTTTCATCAAGAACGCGTAGAATACCCATGCGCTCTATGATGGGGAACTGAATGGCAAGATCGCAGCCCGTGCGGTACTGGGGCGGAGGAGCAACGACTTTGATATCATCGAATGCCGCCTTCTTCAGCGCTGCCTCGGCCTGTATGACATCATTGACACTGTCAAAAATAAGCAGGCCCTGCTCGACAGTCCCGTCTGCAGACATGTCGTCTTTTTTTGAGCTGATAAAATTCTTGAAAAACCCCATGACACATGCCGGCTATTTTTTTAAAGTCAGGACACTATCATCACCTTCAGTGCGAGCTAAAACAGCCCACCCGCAGTTGCCTGCAAGCCGGGTGATATTATCACATGCCGTGCCGGTATCAACGATAATCTCAAATTCGCCCGAACCGTTTTTATCGATATAATTTTTCGCCAGCACTACCGGCTGCGGACAGGAAAGCCCGCGTGCATCAATCCGCTCCATATTAATCTCCAAATAAATACTTGCATAAAGTTATTGGAGCACGGTCTGCCATGCCCCTGTAAGTCTCTGATTAATCTGCTTCTGAATTCCGGCTCCTGACTTCTGAATTCTTTTATTCCTAAATCTTCTTCCTCATGGTCAGCCCTATGGTTATGCAGGACGCAAGGCCGATGGTGACAAAAAGCGGCGTCCACTCCCCTATTCCCTTAGGCGATGCTGCAACCCCAAAGTTGTGCGCAAACGCCGCCCCCGCCAGAAGGCCAAAAACAAACACGGCTGCATCCCCGTCGCCCTCACCGCTCATGAAGAGCTGCCTGCCCGGGCAGCCGCCCGCAAGGGTGAAGGCAAGGCCGGCAAGCACCATGCCGGCAAAATTCCAGAATGTGTTGGTGTGGGCTATGGGCTGGGGGTCAAGGGTCGGGTTAAACTGCCCAAGGATAAGGTTGAGAGCAAAGGCCCCTATCACCAGACCCAGCACTCCGGCCATCAGATAGAAATCACGCACCAGAATCACATCACGCACAGCACCGACCGTGCAGAACCGCGTGCGCTGCGCGAGAGCCCCTATGACAAGCCCGGCCAAAAGGCTCCAGATGATGGGGGCATGCATCGATCCCGGACCTTTCGTGCTGAAAAAAGGCGCGCCTGTTGAGAGCTGGGGCTTGGCCAGCAGCAGAATCAGCAGGCCTGCCATAACTACCGGCAGAATGAGCCCGGCCGCCGTATACGTGTTCTGACTTCTGCCCAGGTTAAACCCTGCCTTAAGAAAAAGAATGCCGATCCAGATGCCGGCCACAAGTCCGGCGATCCCTGCAATGGCATTGGCGTCGCCGCCAGCAAGCCGCAGCAGCGCACGCCATGGACACCCCAAAAATACAAGCGCACCAATAGCGGCAAAAAATCCGAGCACGAATCGCACAACAGGTGCAGAGCCTGCTCTGGGTTTGAACTCTTTAAAAGCAACTGCAGACAAAAGCGACCCCAGCACAAAGCCTATAATTTCGGGCCGCAGATACTGTACAACATCTGCACGATGCAAGCCCAGCGCTCCTGCTATGTCGCGACAGAAACAGGCAACGCAGACACCCATGTTGCCGGGGTTGCCTTTATATTGAAGAAAAGCGGCAATACAGCCTATGACAATGCCGACGGTAAAGATCGCTTTTTTGGT
>CAYNVA010000453.1:0-1619 GCA_964400575.1 uncultured Thermodesulfobacteriota bacterium
CCTTCAGGCCGAGCATTGCCCGGGAATACCCGGTGGATATTCTGCTGATGATTTTTCTGAGCAAAGAGTTCCTCAGATCTTTTCCCCCGGCAACGTAGCGGGACCCGATGACGACGTCAAAGGTTGACGCGGCCCTGATCAATGAGGGAATAAACCGGGGATGGTGGGACAGGTCTCCGTCCATTTCCAGGATAAGGTCAGCACCGTGGTCATAGGCGTACTGAAACGCGTCCCTGCCGGCGCTGCCGCGGCCACGGTCTGCTTTGCGGTGCAGCAAATGTATGGCGGGGTCAGTCCGGGACAGCTCCTGCACTACCTGCCAGGTGCCGTCGGGTGAATCATCATCGGCGACAACCACCTCCAAATCCTTCCCGAGCGCGCGAATTCCTTCCAGCAGCCTGCCGATGTTCTCTTTTTCATTGTAGGTGCTGATGGTCACCATGCTTTTCATGTGGAACCCAAAAGCCTTTCTGCTGCCCGCACTATGTCATCAATGCTTATCAGCTCCATGCAGGTCGGGTTCCGGTCGCAGGCGGGAAGGTAGCAGCACAGGCAATCAGCCGCGGATGAAAACTTATCGCCCCGTTGAAAAAGGTCTATCTCATGGGCGGATGTGGGGCCGAACACCGCAATAATCCGCTTGCGCTGGGCCAGCGCAATATGCAGGGCCAGCGTGTCCCCGGTAATAACCAGGCGGCACTGGCTGACAATGCCGGCAAACTCACGCAGGCTGTGGCCGCAGCCGCTGTCAGGCGCGCCGGTAAGGCGGGACAGCCGAGCGTTCTTTTCCACTTCCTCGGGCCCGCCGAGAAGCAGCACCTGATGAGCGGGTGCAAGTTTTTCAATCAGGCTTTTGAGCCGTTCAAACGGCAAACTCTTCATTTTCCAGCGTGAGCCGCTTCCGGTATTGATGCCGATTACGGGCTGCGCAGGATCAAGCCCCAGCTGCAGCAACAGGTCACGGCCGTACCGTGATTCCTCTTCAGTTACATAATACTGGGGAGGATGAAGGCTTGCGGCCGGAAGGCCGCACAGTTCCAGAAGTATCTGCTGGTATGATTTCGTGTTCCTTTTTTTCAGCCCGTCGTCAAGGCCCATGTAAAACCATTCTTCTGCGGCCTTATTCAGGGGGAAAAGCGCACCGGCAGTGTCCAGGCTGAACCCGCGTTTATCTGCAGCATGGGCCAGAGCGCACAGTGCCCCGCTGTCCCGCGACATATCGAGCCCCAGAACCAGGTCAAATTTTCTGGCAAGAATCTGCCCCAGCGCTCCTGTCTCAAACACCAGGAGCTCATCAAGCAGGGGATTATTTGCGATCAGCTCAACTGCCTCGCGCCGCGTTACCCAGGTTATAAAGCAGGCAGGATGCTCTTCCCGGAGGGCAGGTAAAATAGACGTGGTCCGCAGCACATCTCCCATTGAGTCAAGCTTGATGATAAGAATGCGCTTGGAAACCGGGTCATAGGAAGTGCACGACGCGCAGACCATGCCGTGGCTCTTGTGCGGTGCGCAGGGCCTGCTTCCATGAAAATGGCGGCAATCAGTATGCAGTTTCATAGCAATGCGGTCAGTTTATTTTAGTCCCTTAAAACTAATTTTCGCGCAAAAATAAAAGAAAA